>JBILIY010000079.1:0-5947 GCA_044368815.1 Crocinitomicaceae bacterium | reverse complement strand
AAATCTCCAACCCCGAAACGGCTGGAACTTTTATCTTTTTTTGTTTTAATATGCGGATTTCCATCTTGTAATTGGAATTTTGACAGGCATATGTGATTATACCAAATAAAATAAGTAAAATCCTCATTTACTTTAACGAAAAATGCTTTTCCGCCTCTTCCGCTATGTAATTTCCAATGGCTAAAGAAGCAGTGGCTGCTGGAGAAGGGGCATTTAAAACATGAATAGACTTGCCGTGATATTCAATTCTAAAATCATCTCTCGTATCTCCATCCTGAGCCAATAAAAGTGCCCTCACTCCTGCCCTACCCGGATGAATGTCGTTCATTGTGAGCGATGGAATCATTCGTTGAAGCGTTTTCAAAAATAATTTTTTGGAAAACGCACGTCGGTACTCATTGATTCCGAAAGACATATTATTGAAGAATAATTTCCAAGTTCCTCCGTAAGTTAAGGCGTCAACAGTATCTCTCAAAGAAAAATCAGTTTTACCATATCCTTCCCGTTTGAATGTAAATACCGCATTTGGACCACATTCAATTTCCCCGTCTGTCATACGCGTAAAATGCACACCTAAAAATGGAAAATCAGGATTCGGAACTGGATAGATGAGGTTCTTCACTTTATGTTTTGCCTGAGGAGTCAATTCATAATAATCGCCTCTAAAACCAACTACTTTTTCTTTCAAATTGACACCATCTTTTTTTGCCATTCGATCCGCTTGGAGTCCTGCGCAGAAGACCAAATATTCAGATTCAAAATTACCTTTGGATGTAACGATTGTTGATGAAAGTTCACCTTTCTCTATCGCCGTTACTTCGTGCCCCAAGTACAATTTACTTTCTGGTTGAATTGCCAATGCCAACTCAACCATTTTAGCAGTCGCTCCTCTGAAATCAATGATTCCCGTAACAGGAACCCAAATTCCACCAATTGATTCTACAAATGGCTCAATTTCTTTTACTTGGTCAGCATTAATACGTTCAATTCCTTCAATTTTATTTTCTTGACCTGTCTGGAATACTTTTTCAAGATTAGGCAACTCTTTTGGATCTGTAGCAACTACAACCTTTCCGCAAACATCGTGCGCAATTCCATATTCTTTTGCAAAAGCGACAAGTTCGTGGCGACCCTCAATGCAATTCTTAGCTTTAAGTGAACCAGGTTTGTAATAAAGTCCGGAATGAATTACACCTGAGTTATGGCCAGTTTGATGGTCTGCCAACAGATTTTCCTTTTCAAAAAGAGCAATTTTCAAGTTTGGATTTTTCTTCTGAAGCTTGTAAAAAGTTGCCGCTCCAACAATTCCACCACCTATTACCGCAATGTCGAATTTCATAAGAAATGTTTTGACAAAATTAAGAATAAAAAAACTTGAGGCATTACCTATTATTCTCAATCACATAATTCAGAACTTTCTCCATCAAATGAGCTCGGTCTTTGCCAATTACATTGTGTTTGTGCATCGGATAAGGGAAGAAATCCATTTGTATTCCTAATTCAACAAATTTCTTTACCAATGCATAATTATGCTGCATGACAACCACATCGTCAATTGTTCCGTGAATCAACAGCAAGTCTCCTTTCAGATTTTGCGCATGATTTAACAAAGAAGCTTTCTCATACCCTTCCTTATTTTGTTCAGGACGATCCATGTAGCGCTCACCGTACATGATTTCGTAGTATTTCCAATCCGTAACAGGTCCGCCTGCAACGCCGACTTTAAACGTTTCCGGTTGTCGAAGCATCAAGGATGTTGTCATAAATCCACCAAAAGACCATCCATGAACAGACAATCGGTTTCCATCAACATACGGAAGTGATTTCAAAAATTCTACTCCTGTCAACTGATCTTCCATTTCCACATCGCCTAAATGGCGGTGAATTTGAGATTCAAAGGCAAAACCACGCTCTCCCGAACCACGATTATCCAATGTAAAAACTAAATACCCCTGATTTGCCATCCAATGCATCCAAAG
Organism: Crocinitomicaceae bacterium; assembly: GCA_044368815.1. Classification (GTDB taxonomy): domain Bacteria; phylum Bacteroidota; class Bacteroidia; order Flavobacteriales_D; family Crocinitomicaceae; genus UBA952. Next base: position 3,968 of record JBILIY010000079.1, on the reverse strand, counting down.
GTTTGCACCTGCCAACCACGAATTAGTGACCATTTGCGCATGTGGACCACCATAAACATAAACCAATACCGGGTATTTTTTTGTTGGATCAAAATTACTTGGTTTGATGAATCGATAATACAAATCCGAACCGTCTTTTCCTTTCAAGGTTCCTATTTCTGTTGTTCCGATATTGTATTCGTCCAATTTTTCTTTCGAAGCAATAAGTAATTTCGCCATTTTACCATTGCTTGTCCACAACATTGATTTGTACGGAATGGTTATACTCGAATATGAATCACAATAATATGCTCCATCTGCACATAACGAAAATGAGTGTGTACCTTCCTCTCTAGTAATCAACTCATTATTTCCATTCGAATCAACTCTATAAATTAACGTATTTGTTGGATTTGGCCCAGTTGCGGAGTAATACACGAACTTTTTATCTGGACTCGTTTCCAAAATGTCTTTTACAACAAATTTGTTTTCGGTCAGTTTCTTAATTAATTTTCCGCTGAAATCGTAGAGGTACAAATTGTTGAAACCGTCTCGCTCTGAAATCCAAATGAAGTCGTTGGAATTGGAATAAAAATAGGCTGGATGTTCTGGTTCAATCCATTTCTCGTTTGTTTCTTCGAAAAGCGTTTTGACGAATTTCCCTGATTTTGCGTCGTAAACATTCAACCATATGTGATTTTGATCGCGATTAACCTCAGCAACAACAATGTTCTTTTCATCCGGTGTGAAAGTCAAATTTGTGAAATAGTCATCTTTCGCACCACGTGGACTAATGTAAACACATTTTTTTGTTTTAACGTTGTATATTCCGACGCGTGGTTCTTCCGATTTTTGTCCTGCCATTGGGTATTTAATGGAAGCGAGTTCGCCTGGGGTTGCATTGATGTCTAAAAGCGGATAATTGTGAACGTTGGTTTCATTTTTTTGATAAAATGCTAAGAAATTTCCGTTACTAGACCAAAAAATACCACCTGAAATTCCAAATTCATTGCGAGCGATTGATTGACCTGAAACAATATTTTTATCCTTATTTTTAGTAACCGCTTTTCCATCTACAAACAAATTGTTTTCAATTGTATAAGCCAATTTATTTGATTTTGAATGGTATGTGTGATTCTCTGATTTATCAGGCGATGATTTTAAAATTTGACCAGATTTCGCAGATACATTCCATTTCGCAATCGTTTGGCCATCGTTCAGGAGAATTTCATTTTGAGAATGCCATGAAACACCGAAGAAATTACCGAATGTTGTTTTAAGACTTGCGTTTATGTCATCAATTTTTACGAGTTCCAATTCTTTTTCACTAGAAACAGATGACTTCAAAAGTGATTTCCAGTCTGCAGAAAAATAGGAATAATCATAAGTATTTGGAATCCAAAGAAAATTATTAATGCGATCCGGTGAAAGTGCGCGCTGTTTTAAAACGGATTCTTTCAACGTGAATTCTTTCTTCTGAGCAAACGTAAAAAAGGTTGCGAAAATGAAAATCGGTAAAATTAATTTGGTCATGCGCGTTTTATAAATTGATTAAAAAATTGTTCCATTGGTCGACCTGCTTCAAAGCAAGCCAAAACGATTTGATCGAGGTTTGGGTTTAAAATGGTTTCCGGTGAAAATTCTTGAAAGAAATACCATTGTTTGTTGTAAATCAATGGTTCTTTCGAAGCAGCTTCTCGGAAATGAGCCGGAATGATTTTATTCTTTTCCCCTAAGATTTTTCCAAAATGAGATTTGAATTCCTTGGAGTTATAGATTTTTTGAAATTCATCAAGGTTATTGGCAATTCCTTCTCGCATCAACTCCAAATCTTCTTTTTCGATTTCATAAATCCCTCCATAAACCCGCAGGTGTTCCGGACCAAATTCAAAATAAATGCCATTAACTGCCTTGCTTTTCTTGCCATTCGGAGCAATTACAGCCGAATATTGCAATTTGTAGGGCGATTTATCTTTGGAAAAACGAATGTCGCGATTGATGCGAAAAACACAATCCTTTGCCAACAGGTCTTTAAACGAAGCATCTGATTGCGCGATGCTATCAATCACATGTTGGGTAAAGGCATAAAACGGTTTCTTAATGCTCTCCTCGTAGCGCTTACGATTCAAATCAAACCAATCTTTGTGGTTATTGGGCGCCAACTCGATAAAGAAATTCAAAAAATCTTCTGTAAAAAATGCCATGGCTAAAAGTAAGCATTTAATTTTTTTTTGGGTGATTGATATGGTGAAAAAGTGGTTTTTGAGAATCTAGGATTTTAAAATTTAATTCAATAATACCATAGTAGTTATACAAAAAGCATAAATCTTTTTATTTCATTATGATTTTTTATTAGTTTTAGCTAAGCGAAATAAACCTGCGCTTATTTACCTGAATTGGATGGTTTTGGGTGGGTTTGTAGCGGTTATAACGATTACATAATCATTATAATAAACGACACAAGATAAACGAAAATTAGAAATAGAATGACATTTTTAGAATTAGCCGAACAAGTTTTGAAAGACGAAAAACGACCTTTGACTGCAACCGAAATTTGGATAATTGCAGAAGCAAAAGGTTATGATAAAAAACTTAAAAGTGAAGGGAAAACACCTTGGGCAACGCTTGGTGCTCAAATCTATGTTAACGCAAAAGACAACCCAAAAACACTTTTTGCACAGACAGACAGCCGACCAAAAAAGTTTTATCTAAAATCACAAGCAATAAAAATTGACTTGACAGAAGTTGAAACTGAAACATTAGAAGTTACGAAAACGACAATCAAGAAAAGGAGATTTGAGTATTTAGAAAAAGACTTACACCCACTTTTGACATATTTTGCTTATTTTCATTTGCGTTGTTACACAAAGACGATAAACCATTCACATTCACCGAGAAAAGAATTTGGCGAATGGGTGCACCCCGACATTGTTGGTTGCTATTTTCCTTTTGACGAATGGAAAAGCGAAGTTTATGACCTAAGTTCTTCCATCAGCAACACGACAATAAAACTTTTTTCATTTGAACTTAAACGTGAACTTAGTTTTAGCAATTTACGTGAAAGTTTTTTCCAGACGGTTTCAAATTCTTCTTGGTCAAACGAAAGTTATTTAGTTGCGGCTGACATTTCAAAAGAACAAGAATTTAGGGACGAACTTTCACGACTTTCAACTTCGTTTGGAATTGGCGTAATTCAACTAAACATTGAAGACCCAGACTCATCGGAAATTATATTTCCAGCGACAAATCGTGAAAATCTTGATTGGGAAACAATTAATAAACTTTCAATGAATACAGACTTTAAAGAGTTTATTTCAACAGTTAAAATTGACATCACAAGTAAGAAAATTCACAAAAAAGAATATGATACAATTTATGAATCCGAAAAATTGAAATTGATAAATGAATAAATTTTCTACCTATAAAATCATTTACCCAAATGGCGGGGTTTGATGCTACACAGATAAATTTGTGGTTAATCAAAGTTTGGTTCTTTGCATCAACATTTACGGTGTAAAACGTCAACTTCTTTTAGCTAAAAAACGTTTCCAAATCATGCCGCTGCATTCAGTTAAGCAGTTATAAAATTACCTAATTTGAAGCTAATTTCTATCAATTAAATTACTTTTGTAGAGCCTCATTAGTATTAGATTTTATGAAGAACATTGACAAAAGTAGTTTAGAAAAGGCTTATCGATTATTCGAATCGAATGACATCAATACAATAGAAATTGGCACTACCAATGGGCTAAAAGAAATACATCGATATTTGTTTGAAGGTTTGTATGATTTTGCGGGCGAAATCAGAACCAATAATATTTCTAAAGGGGGTTTCAGATTTGCAAATGCACTATACTTGAATGAAATTCTCCTTAAAATTGAGTTAATGCCTGAAAGCTCGTTTGAAGAGATTATTGCGAAGTATGTTGAAATGAATATTGCACATCCTTTTCTCGAAGGAAATGGCCGATCAATGCGCATTTGGCTGG
>JBILIY010000078.1:0-5971 GCA_044368815.1 Crocinitomicaceae bacterium | reverse complement strand
ATAAAAATCATCAACATCCATCCAAAGGAATCTACCGTGTAATTTCTGAAGATCATTCAGATGAATTGGCTTCGATGCTCGTTCAGGACTTCAAGGGCAGAATTGTTCCGATGCACACCTTATGTGATGAATTGCTACGAAAATTCCATCAAGCGAATCGCTACAAGGATTACAATGCAGTTCAAACAGTTATGAGTATGCACATGTATCCGCAGTATTGGATGGAGCAAAAAATGATCAAAATTTCAAGCAACTTACAGAGCCGACTCAAGCTCAAAGGATACGCAAGCGTAAAAGAACTTTCTGATCAAACAGGTGCTTTTAAATGGTTGAATGAATATAAGGCCGCTCACCAGAAACCGGAATCAAAACGGGATGAATTTGACAAAAAACTCATTAAATTAAATGAACGTTTCGAGGTGGTTCAAGGAATTTTTGCTTGGTCCTACATGCGCATCATTCCAAAAAGAGGAGATAAAAACAACACGTGGTATGTTCCAATGAATATGGAATTAATGCAAGTAGATACAGTTTCATCAATCACCACACTTAAGTATCTTTCTGCCATTGATGAAGGAGCAAAAAACAATTCATTTGGTGTGGCGAGTGACTTGCTAAAACAAATCAAAGCATTCCAGCGTGAAATTGGAAAAAACGTTGTTCCAAGTAAATCGAAAGTGAACGTTGAAATCAGTTATAACAAAATGACGATTTTCAAAAACGCATTTCGAGGTTATATGACTCTTGGGTTTGCCTTACTGATTCTATTTTTCACCCAAATCTTCAGAACCAAAAGAAGTGAACCTAGTCGCACAGTGAAAATCATTCAAAAATCGTTGTTGTTTTTATTGATAGTGTTTTTCGTTTACCACGGAATCGGACTTGGATTTCGATCTTATATTTCAGGTCACGCTCCATGGAGTAACGGCTATGAAGCTCTCATTTACATTGCTTGGATGACTGTTTTGGCAGGATTAGCATTCCTTCGAAAAAATGAGGTGGTTGTGGCTGGAGCCGCTATACTTTCAGCACTCATGATTATGGTGTCAGAGATGAACTTATTGGATCCAGAAATCACACCACTTGTTCCTGTTTTGAAATCTTATTGGTTGATGATTCACGTGGCAATTATAACTGCGAGCTACGCGTTTCTTGGATTGGGATGCATTTTCGGTTTACTTAATTTAACCTTATACATTTTTCGAACTAAGAAAAATGGTGAAGTAGTTACGTTAAACATCAGCGAGTTGACCTACATCTCAGAAATGTCGATTACCATTGGATTGTTTATGCTAACCATTGGGACTTTCCTCGGCGGTGTTTGGGCAAACGAATCCTGGGGAAGATATTGGGGCTGGGACCCGAAAGAAACGTGGGCACTTGTTTCTGTTTTGGTTTACGCAGTAATCTTACATTTGAGATTAATTCCTGGCTTGAAAGGCAAGTTTTTGTTTAATGTTGTTTCATTTTGGGGTTATTCGGCAATCTTATTTACGTTTTTTGGTGTTAACTTTATGTTGGTTGGGCTACATTCCTATGCGCAAGGAGATGGAATTGGGAAATTTCCAAGTTGGTTGACGATTTTGATTATTGTTATGGCCATTTACACAGCTATCGCGGGCATCAGAAACAAGAAATACAACCAACTAAACAAAGGATGATTCAAGATCGGATACTTTACGAAGACAATCACGTCATTGTCATCAATAAACTTCCATCTGAAATCGTTCAAGGTGACAAAACGGGTGACGCTACCCTACCCGATGCCATAAAAGCATATCTGAAAGAAAAATACAACAAACCTGGAAACGTATTCTGTGGTGTAGTTCATCGTTTGGACCGACCAACAAGTGGAGCCGTTATTTTCGCCCGAACGAGTAAAGGATTAGAAAGATTAAACGCACAATTTCGAGAAAAGGAAACGAATAAAACGTATTGGGCAGTCGTTGAAAACAAACCCGAAAAAGCCTCAAGTCGCTTGGTTAATTTACTCAGAAAAAATGAAAGTCAAAACAAAAGTTACGTTGTTGATTCAAAAGCAAGTGGAGCGAAAGAAGCCATTTTATCGTATCAATTGATTGGCTCGAGTGAACGCTATCATTTGTTGGAAATCTCCTTAGAAACAGGAAGGCATCATCAAATCCGAACTCAATTGGCAGCAATCGGTTGTATTATTAAAGGTGATGTCAAATACGGAGCAAAACGATCAAACGAAGACGGATCTATTTGCTTACACGCTCGAAAAATAAGTTTCTTTCATCCGACGACTAAAGAAGAAATTAGCATTGTCGCCCCCACTCCTACTGGAACAATTTGGGATTATTTTCAATAATTGCATATGTTGAAGAATAAAATTCAAGCACTATCAATCGTCTATTTTAATTACGAATTACCGGATGAACGCATCGCTTATTTTCCCGTTGAACCAAGAGATTCAAGTAAACTATTAATTTATAAAAAAGGAGCGATTTCAGATTATCAATATTTCCAACTAAACGATCACCTTCCTCAAAATACACTTTTGATTGCAAATAACACGAAAGTGGTTGAAGCTCGCTTGCATTTTCAAAAAGAAACTGGAGCGAAAATTGAAGTATTCTGTTTAGAACAAGATAATCGCTACGCAGATATTGTGAGTGCGATGTCTCAAAAAGGTAGGGTTTATTGGAAATGCTTGATCGGAGGTGCCAAAAAATGGAAAGATGAGACTCTAAGTCTGATCATTGGAAACATTGAACTTCAAGTAAAAAAAGTTGATACATCTGAAAATCCGTCAGTTATTTTCTTTCAATGGAACGACATATCAATCACCTTTGCTGAAATTCTACATATATTCGGGAAAATACCACTTCCTCCCTATATCAAGCGTGAAGCAAATCAAAAAGACGAGACTAGTTATCAAACTGTTTACGCACAGCAAGATGGTTCTGTAGCTGCTCCTACAGCAGGCTTGCATTTTACGGATGAATTACTGAATCGACTAGAAAAAAATAAGATTCAAACTCATTTTGTCACCTTACATGTTGGTGCTGGAACATTCATGCCGGTAAAAAGTGAAACCATCGGCCAACACGAAATGCATGCGGAATTTTTGGATGTATCAATTGAATTTATTCAGACATTTCTCAGACACTGTGAAACAAAGGTTTGCGTTGGAACAACTTCCTTACGCACCTTGGAGTCACTCTACTGGATGGGAGTGAAAGCGATGAACAATCCAAAAATCAGTTTGGAAGAAATTAAAATTTCACAATGGGATGCCTACGATCTTCCACAAGACATTCCGACTGAAAGCGCAATCCAAGCGCTCGAAAATTGGATGAAATCAAATAACCTAACGCAACTCGTTTTACCAACTCAATTATTAATTGCTCCAGGATATAAAATCCGAACAGTTGACGCCATACTTACTAATTTCCATCAACCTGAATCAACCTTGTTACTCTTGATCTATGCTTTCGTAGGTGAAGATTGGAAACGAATTTATTCGCATGCCTTGGAAAATAATTACCGTTTTTTGAGTTTTGGCGACGGAAGTCTTCTTTGGAGAAATTAGGAAAATCAATTCCCTTCCGAGTCTGGTAAAATATTTTTGAACAATTAAAATCTAAGGCTTTAAATTCCCTATCTTTAAGTTTCCAATTTTTTCAACTTATGTTCCTGATTTTCGATACTGAAACGACCGGTTTACCAAGAAACTATAACGCTCCAATTTCTGATACAGACAATTGGCCGCGGGTTGTTCAAATTGCTTGGCAGTTGCATGATGAGTTAGGAAATGTATTGGAACATAAAGATTTTTTAATTCGTCCAAAGGGATTCAACATTCCTTTCGAATCAGAAAAAGTTCATGGTATTTCAACTGAACTAGCAAACCTCGGAGGAGAAGAATTGGAAGATGTGCTTTTCCTTTTCAAAAAAGCGCTTCAAAAAGCAAAATTCATCGTTGGACACAATGTAACATTCGACAATAATGTTCTGGGCTGTGAATTTTTCCGATTAGGTGAAGAAACGCCATTAACACTTCCAATTTTAGATACTTGTACTGAGGCGACGGCAGAAATACTGAAATTACCTGGTGGTCGTGGTGGCAAATTTAAATTACCAACCCTTACTGAACTTCACGAATATTTATTTCAAACTCCATTTGTTGAGGCACATAATGCAACTGCGGATGTTGAAGCGACCACACGTTGTTTCTTGGAATTGATTCGCAAAGAACACTTTTCGCTCGAACAATTAATTCAGCAAAACGGTTATTTGGAAGCTTTCAAAGAGGTTAATCCCAATCCGATTCAACCGATAGGTTTAAGCCACGTAAATTTAAAAGCGGAGAGTGAAAAATTACGGGAGGCGAGTAAGCCAAAACAAGAGCCAACAAAGGTTTCAATTCCAGCTTCAACAGCTGATCTAGGAAATTTCTTGTTTGCGCATTTGCACAATCATTCACAATATTCAATTCTTCAATCTACAGCTGAAGTTCAGAAACTTGTTCAGAAAGCGATTGATTTAAATATGCCTGCAGTTGCGCTGACCGATACTGGTAATATGATGGCGGCGTTTCATTTCGAAAAAGCTGCAAGCGCATACAATGACAAAGTAAAAGAGGAACGAAAACAAGCTGAAGAAGCTGGAGAACCTTTTTCTAAAAAAGAAATTCTGCCAATTATTGGTTGTGAGTTTAATGTTTGTCGAAACCTAGAGGACAAATCACAGAAAGATAACGGTTATCAAGTCGTTTTTTTAGCGAAAAATAAAGATGGTTATCAAAACCTCATCAAACTGGCATCAATCGCTTACACAAAAGGAATGTATTACGTTCCACGAATCGATAAAGAGGTTATCAAGCAATACAAGGAGAATCTAATTGTTCTTTCAGGAAATCTTTATGGGGAAATACCGAATTTAATATTGAATGTCGGTCTGAACCAAGCCGAAGAGTCTTTAATTTGGTGGAAAGAGCAATTTGGGGCTGATTTTTACTTGGAAATGAATCGTCACGGTCTCGAACAAGAAGATCGCGTAAACACCACTTTGATTGAATTGAGCAGAAAATACCAAGTTAAATTGGTCGCGACAAACAATACTTATTATATCGACAAAAAAGACGCTTTTGCTCACGATGTATTGCTTTGCGTAAAAGACAGCGAATTGATTGAAACACCTAAAGGTCGGGGTCGAGGTTTTCGATATGGGCTTGAAAACGATGAATATTATTTCAAATCAACCGAAGAAATGGTTTCCATTTTTAGCGATGTTCCAGAAGCAATTCTAAATGTCGAAGAAATCATTTCAAAATGCGAACCTTATCGATTGGCAAGAGAAGTATTGTTGCCTGCATTCGATATTCCCGAAGAATTCAAAGCGTTAGAAGATTTGCTTGATGGTGGTAAACGCGGAGAGAACAATTATTTGCGTCATTTAACCTATAAAGGAGCTGAAAAACGCTATCCCGAAATGACAGATGAAATTCGCGAACGAATTGATTTTGAGCTGGCTACAATCGAACGAACGGGATATCCCGGATACTTTTTAATTGTTCAGGATTTTTGTCAAGCCGCTCGCGATATGGGTGTAGCTGTTGGACCTGGACGTGGGTCTGCAGCAGGTTCAGCGGTAGCTTATTGCATTGGAATTACGAACGTCGACCCAATTGAATACGATTTACTATTTGAGCGTTTCCTAAATCCCGATCGTATTTCGATGCCCGATATCGATATCGATTTTGATGATGAAGGTCGTGGAAGAGTAATCGATTATGTTATCAATAAATACGGAGCAAATCAAGTTGCTCAAATCATCACGTATGGAACAATGGCTGCTAAATCAGCGATTCGGGATACAGCACGCGTGATGAATTTGTCTTTACCCGAGGCCGATAGATTGGCTAAAATGATTCCAGATATCTCGCTGAAAAAGCTTTTCAGTATGGATGAACTGGAATTGATTGATAAATTAAAAAATCAAGAAG
>JBILIY010000076.1:0-5999 GCA_044368815.1 Crocinitomicaceae bacterium | reverse complement strand
CTGCCAAAGCCAATTTCCTTTCCGAAATATTCAAAAGTAATTCGTTCACCACCATTTATCCAAGGGGAAGATTCCCAAACCGATTGAATTGAATTTTTTTCAGGAATTCTTAGCATAAAATTCCTCATATTCTCAAAATAGTATGGGATTGATTTCCCAAATGATTTGATGGATTTCTTGAAATGAAAAGAAGTTTCGTCAATTTTTATCAGTTCTTTTCCATACATCAGCCAAAAGAATGAGCGTGTTACTTTCACAGCATAATAAATCCAGAATGAAAGAAAAACAATTAGAATAATCGTTTCTTGTTTTTTTAAACCAAGTGAGAAAAGAGCCCATAAAACGATCCCTCCAATGGTATACCACATTGCTAGCCATGCACCCATCATTCCGTTAATCCAGAAATTTTTCTCTGGTTCAATGACAATGGTTGTTTTGGTTTTTTCGTCAACAAAAGAAATTCGCTCTCCAATCCACTTCATAGAACAAAAGTAAACAAAAAACCCTGCCAAATAAATGACAGGGTTTTTGAACTTAATAGTTTAGGATTTTAATAGTTCCAAACATCAATTTCCCATTTGCGTATATCGTCTTTGATTCTTTCTGCTTCATAAAGCGCATCAACACCGTACTTATAATCTTCAATTTCACGATCGAATTTGTCAGATACTCTGAAAATAGTTGAACTGAATTTTCTTTTCCAGAACAAATCATCAAAGGACATCCATTGAGAATCTGATTTTTCGTTGTAGGTGAAATAGTTTATTATAACATTTCGAAGTTCTGGAAAGTAAAGCCAAAACATTTCTTTTTCTATTATTGTACCATCTGACGATTCAATTTGTTTCAAAACTGTTGTATTTGTTTTTGTAGCAGGATCAACCTCTTGTTTCAATACTTTATATTCACCATTTACATCAACAAAAACAAAAGCATCAAATCGATCTAGAGGATCTCCTTGGCCAGATGAATCAGAATAAAGATATTTAGCAACTGGAGCAATCGCTATTATGCGTCTATCAAGAATTGAACGCTCTTTATCAAAAAACCAGTCTTCTTTTATATTATAAGCACAGATACTTGATGAAGTAATATATCTTAGTTCTGGAGGAGATTTAAGTATAGAATTATTCTTAGCTTCATTCCAGGCATCCTCTAATTTTTTTCTTTGATCTGGATCACTAGCTACAATTCCAAGCTGATCCCAAATAGTAAGAGATGAATTTGCATCTTGAGGTTCTACTGCAGACGTGGGAGTCATTATTGTTAGGGAATCAATCCAAGCTTGAAAATTTGGATTCGTACCTTTCTTTACTGCCATTGGATTTCCACTATTATTTGGATTTGGTATTGTCCAAAAAGTCCCCTTTTTACCAAAAGTTATTAACCTTGATAATTCATCCCTATATTTTGAATTTGTAAAAAAATCATCATTAGATGACTTCATTAAGGGGTACTTAAATTGATATCCATCTTCATTAAGAGGAGTATCTTCAGATCTAACGTAATACGCAGTCAAATCCCCTAATAATAAATGCTTTTCAATTATAGTCCATAATGATAACCTTTCCTGATGTCTTAACCAAAATTTATTTTGCTCAACTTCTTCACGTACTTTAGGTAAGGAATATTCATCTTGATTAATAAAATCCAATGGAAAAAAAAGAACATGATTAATTTTTTCTCTCTGGTCTATTCTTGAAAAAACCCTTTTCGACCATACATAATCAGCCTCACGAACGTGCTCATAATCAATTTTAGATCTTATTGGTAATTCCTCCTTTACTACGACACCATCAATGACACCCCCAGATAAAATGTTTACTGGACCTCTCAGATCGTTCTGATTGGGATTTGTCTGACAGATAACGCCGAAAGACAAAGACAAACTGCATAGGATTAACTTTAGTGTCATAGCAAAAAATTTGAATTATTAATTAGTAACTTTCAATCCTCCTGGAACTTCAACCTTTTCACCCGTTAATAAATTAGTTGCAGTGGCTATAACTAACACACTTTTACCTACCTTTATTTTTGAAATTGCAGAAGCGGGTATTATGTCACTATTACCAGAATAATCTTCAACAGCTACAGAATTGACTTTAAAATTGGCATTAATCACTGAATTCTCCAAAGCAACAGTAATTCTTCCACCACTTTTAGAAATAGTTTTAGTAGTTATAGATGGTTTCGGAAATGATTTAACTGTGTAAGTAGTAGAGCCAAAAGAAACCGATTTACCCTTGGCATCCTTTCCAGACAATGAAATGGCAACCGTTTTTGTGCCTGTCCCAGGCTTAACTGAATAACCTTTTTTACCATTGTGAGTTATTGGAGTAACGGTACACCCAGGAGCTGAAATGCTTGTAGATAATACACCAGAGGCAGAAGGTATGATTTTATTTCCATATCCTCTGTATAGAATATTGAATTCAGGCATTTCCAAAGATCCAGATTTAGTAGCTACTTGTACTTCTGTTTTATAAGATTCAATTCTTTGTTTACCAAATTTATTAGTAATAGCTACCGTTCCAGTAAATTCCATCTTTCCACTAGTTGCACGAGCTGTTACTATTCCAACACCATTAGCTGGACTTCCTTTTAATGAACCCTGATTCGGCTTCACTTCAGGTTGCTTGTCTGTATCATAAGCGGCCATTGAAACCTCAATTTCTATCTCATCACCAGGATTTACGACTGCAAATTTCGGAGTAGCTAAAGCTCTAATTGCATTAAAGCTGTAATCACCACCACCAATTCTCAAACGAATAACAGAAATAGCATCAGCTCTAGCCGTTAAAATTTCCTTCTGCAAACTTGATAACGAGGCAAGTGCACCTACTGCAGGAGCATGATTGAATGTTTTACCTATCCAATGTTCCATTTCTCCCTCTTCGTGCTCATTTGCAACCATTTCATTTTTCGTTAACGCTATGTATGTATCAGAAATAACGGCTGAATCAGACTGATGGAATTTCCATTTTTTAGACTTATATAATTTTGCGATTTCTGCTTTCAAAGATTCTTGATCTTCGTACTTGTTTATCTTAGGATCAACAAACTTATACTTTACTGAGTCATTTGAGGAGGATTCTACAATTATCTTACAAAGATTTCCGCGAAAATCTTGCATTTTACTCCAAAGTTCGATTCCAGACTTTTGACCCTTCGCAAATTTACTCTTACAAGCGTATGCTTCTGGACTTTTCGTAGAATTGTTTATACCCATAATTCGCATAACCTCATCGTACTTATCCTTGTTCTGAACCTTTCCTACTCGAAAACGAATTGGTCTTGTTGGATTCTTAGCGTCAAAATCCTTCGCAATGATGAAACCCTCTTTTTCGGGACCTTCCTTCAACTTAGTTTCATCCTCTTTAATCTCAGTTAAAATTTCAAGTTTCAAAGCATCGATATATTGAATATTTTCTGCAGTTAATTTATCAATTTTATCTATTTCTGCTAAAAGACGTTTAGCTTTAGCCTTTAAGTCAGGCGTATCACCAGATGTAACTTTTTCTTGGATTTCAACTCTTTTTTCATTTCCCCTTCCAAACTCATTTTGATTAGCAATTTGAATGTTCTCTTCGATCGCTACAAAAGCATCAATGATACTTTTGGAAACGTTCATAGCCAACATCGCCATGAGTACCAAGTACATCATACCAATCATCTTCTGTCTTGGGGTTTCCTTACCACCACCCATAATTTCTAAATTTTAATTATTTAACAATAAATTTAAAATTGGTTACAATTAACCTTTCATGGCTCTTAACATATTGCCATAAACGTTATTCAAATCAGTTAAGTTTTGAGATAACAAGGCCATATTTTCGCGGTAAACTTGCGTATCTTTTGCAGAAGATGCAAGATCATTCATGATGTTCTTAATACTTTCTTGTAAAGATCCCATTGAGTTCAAACTGGTCAAGTAATCTTGACTACTTTTCAACTGCAATTCATAAACGTTATTCAATGCCGACAAGTTATCTCCCAGTTTTTGCATTTCAGCACCAAAATTACCTTGACCGTCTCCGGCAATACCAGCAATAGCTTTTGCGGATTCTGAATATTGCGTTGTCAAATCATTCAAATTTTTGGATGCTGAATTTAGGCTCTTTACATAATCATCCGTAGCCGCAGCAGCTGTAGAAACAGCACCTAATGACTTAGCATTATCAGCAAGTTTCGTCATCCCATCTTTCAAGTTGGCAAGCAAACCATCATCAATTCCAGCAGACTGTAATTGTTTAACAACAGCATCAGCGTTCGAACCGCCTCCACCATTTCCACCACCAATTCCTGTTCCATTTTCTGTCATTTCATGCAGCTGCTCTGGAGTCAAATCTGGAGATAAGATTGGATGAACTCTTTCCCAATCATATTCTGGATGATCCGGTACGAAAATCATAACAATAAAAATTACTGCCTCCAAACCTAGACCAACAGGAAGCATGATATCAGAACCCGGATAATGCTGAATTTTGAATAACGCACCTACAATTACGATTGCCGCACCCCATCCAAAAAAATGTTTCATTGCCGTTTTGAAACCCTTACTGTGTAAAAAACCACCTTTACCACTCATAACTTTTGATTTTTAAAATTAAACTTTGATTTATTATTAATTTAACATGATTTACTATTTCAACTGGATATCGCTTTGGATTTCCTCACCATTTTCTTGATCTAATTCACTTCCACCTCGACCAAGATGTGTCATTACATTTCTGAAACCGATATAAGATTTTGCAGTATCTTGATATTCGTATGTTCTTGTACCGTTCATCAAGTAGTAACCGATATCTTTCCAAGATCCTCCACGGATAACCTTACGTTTTTTCACAGGAGGGTCACCATCTTTTGCCTGATAATCGTAATCCGAGTTCATATCGTGACCGAATTCATATTGCGACTCATCGAATGCCGAAGAACACCATTCAGAAACGTTTCCTGCCATACAATACAATCCAAAACCATTCGGGTTGTACGAGTACACTTTTACTGTATGGAAACCTCCATCCTCGAAGTATCTACCTCTCAACGGCTTAAAGTTAGCCAAGAAACATCCACTTGAATTTCTAATGTATGGGCCTCCCCAAGGGTATTGAGAAATATCTAAATCCCCTCTTGCAGCGCGCTCCCACTCTGATTCTGTTGGAAGTCTGAAGTCGTTCACATACATATCTCCATTGCTAATCAACCAAGAATGAAAGATTTGTGTTCTCCAAACTGAAAACGCTTTCGCCTGATTCCATGTAACACCAACTACAGGATAATTGTCATATGCATTATTCCAGAAATAATTTTGTGTCATTGGTTCGTGGAACGAGTAGGTAAAATCTCTCACCCAACAGAGTGTATCTGGATAAACATTGATTCGTTCTTTGATAATGAATCGACTCCTATCAGTATGACCACGTAAGGCATTATGCTGACCTTTACTGTTTGTGAAACCTAAATCCAAGTCTTGTCCAGGGTTTTCCAGGGAAGTCTTATAAAAATTGTTCTCATTATTTTTGTACTTAGTCGAATCATCATTTTGCACAGTAAATATAGTAGTGTCTAACCACACTCTTTCTCCTCTTGCATCCAATGTAGATCTGTGTAGATCGTTCGTTTTATAATCCTTGGATAAAGGCTCTCTTTTCGATCGCTTGTAAAAATCATCGGACATACCAGTGTAGTTTAACGTATCATAAAAATATGTTTTACGTGCATCTACACTTTTTGTCTGTACCTTACCTCTACGTGCAGCCTCCTTATAATCTATCCAATAGTAATCAAAGAACAACAATCTTGTATCAATCTCTCTTCGTTTGTAAAAACGTTCTGATTCGCTGTAGAACATGTCTGAAAGGATGAATGATGTTTCTGGATCTTCATATTCAATTGGTTTTTCCCAGTTTAATGTGAAATATTTGCGATTTTCAATTCTTCCTCCCTGATTATAGTTGATTGTCTTACTATTACTAGGGGTTGACTGTGTTTTCCCTTTA
>JBILIY010000075.1:0-6009 GCA_044368815.1 Crocinitomicaceae bacterium | reverse complement strand
CGGAAAAGAGACTATTTTGGATATTTCGATGGAAGAAAGTGTGGTGAACATGAAGGAAATTAAAATTAATCCACGAAGAAAAGAGCTTAATAATACAATGACATCGGTTAGCGGAAGATCCTTCTCCATGGAAGAAGTGAATCGTTATGCAGGTGGGCGCTCAGATCCTGCAAGATTAGCGTCTAATTTCGCAGGCGTTAGTTCACCTGATGATTCAAGAAATGATTTGGTCATACGTGGAAATTCTCCAGTTGGTGTATTATGGCGCGTTGAAGGACTCAATATCCCCAATCCGAATCATTTCTCAACAATAGGAACAACAGGTGGACCTGTTTCAGCAATTAACACCAATCTACTAAGGAACTCAGATTTCATGACATCGGCTTTTCCTTCAGAATATGGTAATGCTAATGCCGGTGTTTTTGATCTTGGTTTTCGCGATGGAAACACAGAAAAACGAGAAAACACCTTTCAATTTGGTTTAATCACTGGTATTGAATTTATGACAGAAGGTCCAATTAGAAAGGATAATGGTTCTTCCTATGTTTTCGCTTACCGATATGGATTTCCAGGCATGGCTAAAAAACTAGGACTTCCAATTGGAACCTTCGCAACACCCTATTACCAGGATTTTTCCTTCAAAATAAATTCAGGCGAAACAAAACTCGGTCGCTTCACACTCTTTGGAGTTGGAGCAGTGAGCCGTGTTAATTTCGAGCACGATAAAATCGATAGCACAGACTTATTTGCCATTCCAAACCGCGATGGTTACTTCAATAGTCAAATTGGGCTTTTAGGGTTGAAACATGTAAAACGATTGAATTTCAAATCATTTATCAATACGGTCATAGGAATCAATTATGGAGGATCCGGTTATCTTCAAGACAGTATTAGTGTTGTGGACTCCTCCCCTGTTCGAACGATTGAAAATTTGACCAATCGACTCACGTATTCTTTGAATAGCTCATACAATAACAAAATCAGTGCTCGTTTATTTTTAAAAGCGGGAGCCATAGCCGAACTATTTGATATCAAATTGCTTTATCGAAGTCGTGAAAATCAAGTTCAGTGGTTAGATTACTGGAACACAAATACGAAAACAGCTTTAATACAAACGTATGTTCATGCAAAATACAACTTTACAGATAACCTTACTTTAAATACAGGAATTCATGGTCAATATTTAAGCTTAAATCATTCGTATTCAATTGAACCCCGAATTGGTCTTAGATATAAATTGTTTAATTCAAGCTCACTCAATCTTGGTTATGGTCTACACAGCCAAATGCAACCGATGGATTCCTACTTTTTTCAGTCGTTTGATTCGAACGGAGATGCTTTGCAAACGAACAAAAACATGGGATTCACCAGAAGTCATCACGCAGTGATTGGTTATGAATGGAAACCTTCCAAGCTGTGGCTAATAAAAACAGAAATCTACTACCAATACCTCTGGAATGTTCCAGTTAATAATTTCCCAAGTAGTTATTCCATGCTCAATGCTGGCGCGACGTATTATCCAAATAATCAAGTGGAATTAGTAAACGATGGAACAGGGGAAAATTATGGGTTAGAATTAACAATTGAACGTTACTTCGGAAAAGGATTTTACGGCATGGCTGCAGGTTCCTTGTACGAATCAAAATATACAGGAAGCGATAAAATCGAACGAAATACGGCATTTAATGGGAAGTTCGTTTACAACGTTCTTATCGGAAAGGAAATCAAAGTTGGAAAAGATAAACAAAATGCCTTCACATTTGACATCAAATTCACCCATGCCGGTGGAAGACATTATACACCAATTAATTTGGCACTATCGCAACTAATCGATTTTCAAGTTCTCATGGGAGACGATTACGCATACACCAAACGCTATCCCGATTTTTTGCGCCTCGATGTCTAAGCTTGATTTACACTCAATTCTAAAAAATTCAAACTATCGCAATCTTGGGCTTTTGACATTAATAATGTGACGAATAACAAAAATATTTTTGCAGATCGTTATAATCCAACAACGAATAACATTACAACCGCTTATCAAATTGGTTTTTTTCCAAACTTCGTTTATCGAGTTCAGTTCTAAAGACATTTCCTTATTTTTATGAAAAAATATCACGGATGCGAATTCTAATCTTGTTTCTATTTCCTATAATTTGTTTTTCACAAACAGATTCAATTTTCATTCGAAAGATATACGATGAAGCGCTTTTACGAGGCAAAGCATACGAAGATTTAAGACAACTCTGCAAAGACATTGGGCCAAGACTTTCAGGTTCTTCGGAAGCGCAAATGGCTGTAGAATGGAGTGAACAAAAGATGAAATCATACGGCTTTGACAAAGTCTATCTTCAAGAAATTAAAGTCCCGCACTGGGAACGAGGCACGAAAGAAACAGCTTGGTTGCGAACTAAAAAAGGAGAATTAACCAAATTGCATCTTTTAGCCTTAGGTGGTTCAATTGGCACAAACGGAATATTAACAGGAGAAATTGTTGAATTCAAAACACTAGATGAATTAAAAGCTGCAAAGCGAAGTCAAGTCGAAGGAAAGATTGTGTTTCTAAACCAACCAATGGATGCAGCTCAAATTCAAACATTTAAAGCTTACGGCCTTTGTTACGGAATTCGTGGAAATGGTGCTGTTGAGTCTGGAAAATTAGGTGCAAAAGCAGTTGTTATTCGTTCGTTGGGCTTACCTACCGACCAACATCCGCATACCGGATCCATGCATTACGAAGATAATGTCGCAAAAATTCCAGCCGGAGCTTTATCAACGCAAGATGCTGATCTTCTTTCGGAATCAATAAAAAATGGAAAAGTTGAATTAATATTAGAGATGGATTGTCGTTCTTTTCCGGATGCAATTTCTTACAATGTCATCGCCGAGCTGAAAGGAACTGATTTCCCGAATGAAATCATCACGTTTGGTGGGCACTTGGATTCGTGGGATGCTGGAGAAGGGGCTCATGATGATGGTGCAGGTGTGATTCATTGCTTAGAAGCGCTACGTATCTTGAAAGAATTGAAATACAAACCCAAACACACGTTGCGAGTCGTGTTCTTTATGAATGAAGAAAACGGCAATATGGGAGGAAAATCCTATGCAACTTGGGTAAAGGAAAAAGGAGAAAAACACATCGCTGCCTTGGAAAGTGACCGAGGAGGTTTTGCACCAAGGGGTTTTGGGTGCGATGGAACGGACAATCAAGTCGCTTTTCTTCAATCATTATCAAATAATTTTAAAAACTATGATTTACATGCTTTTGAAAAAGGATATGGTGGAGTTGATATCGGTCCGTTGAAAGAATCATTTCCCGGAATTCCGTTATTTGGTTTTATTCCCGACTCACAGCGCTATTTTGACTTTCATCATGCACCAAGCGATGTGTTTGAAAATGTCAACAAACGCGAATTGGAGTTAGGAGCAGCGGCTATTGCAAGTTTTGTTTATTTGTTGGATAAAGAGTTGAAGTAAAAAATCAGTTAATTTGCTTTTAGTAAATTATCGATTTCGACCCTAAGAGGATCAAGATGATTACTCAAAATTGCCCAGACGATGGAATTATCCAAACTGTCATATGCATGAACAATTCTATTTCGGAACGCTACAATTTGCCTGTCATTTTCAATTTCAATGATAGGTTCCATTTTTTTGAATTGATTAATTGCTTCACCAATAATGGATAGTTGTCTTTCAACCGCACTTTGTGTTTTTCGATCCTTATTGAATGTATTGAAATCATTAACTCCAATTGTAAATTCCTTAATGAAATCGATGGCTGTCAAAACATCAGAAAGATACTTTAAGCTCTTTTCCGTCATAAATTAATTGTTTCGTTGCCTCAATATTTTTCTTCAGATAAGGATTTTTAATTGAATTAAAAGTCAAAAGATCAACTTTTCTTTGAAAAAAAGCCTCTAATTTATCCCACAAATTCAATAAATTTTCACCTCTTTGAACAGGATCTTCAGTTTCTAGTTCTATCAATAGATCAATATCACTTGAATCTTCTTTGAAATTTTCAGTGATGGAAGAACCGAAGGCATAAAGTGTTTTAACCTCGTAGTTTTTACAGAGATCAACAAACTCGTTAGGTCTAACTTTTATGGAATCTTTCAAGTTCATATTGCTAATTTAATGATAAAGAACTTAATTCTTAAGATAATTTAAGATGGAACCACCGAACCATACAAATCATAGTGATCTGCTGAATCAATTATGATCTTTTCGAAATCTCCCAAACGAATATATGCATTCGATTTTTTAACTAAAACCTCATTATCCACTTCTGGTGAATCGAATTCCGTTCTACCGATGAAATAATCTCCCTCTACCCGATCGAAAAGCACTTTAAACGTCTTTCCGATTTTATACTGGTTCAAGTCATAACTTATGCCTGATTGCAAATCCATAATCAAATCTGCACGTTTCTTTTTCAATTTTGCACTAACGTCGTCCTTGAAATTAAAGGCATGTGTGTTTTCCTCATGCGAGTATGCAAAAATCCCCAAACGATCGAATCTGCTTCGCTCAACCCAATCGTACATTTCTTGGAAATCTGCTTCCGTTTCACCTGGATATCCTGCAATTAATGTCGTTCTTAAGGCGATGCCTGGCACTTTTGATCGTATTTCCGCAATTAAATCTTCTGTTTTTTCGCGTGTAATCCCTCTGCGCATTGCTTGAAGAATTTTAGTTGAACCATGCTGCAAAGGCATGTCTAAATACTTGCAGACATTCGATCGCTCGTTCATTACATCTAGAACATCCATCGGAAATCCACTCGGAAAAGCATAATGCAGACGAATCCATT
Source organism: Crocinitomicaceae bacterium (assembly GCA_044368815.1). GTDB lineage: Bacteria > Bacteroidota > Bacteroidia > Flavobacteriales_D > Crocinitomicaceae > UBA952. The sequence continues at coordinate 1,193 of JBILIY010000075.1, read as the reverse complement.
CGATTCCCTCTACATCTGAAAGTCGTTTTATCAAATCAGAAAGCGCTCGTTTCTTGTATAAGTCCAATCCGTAGTATGTTAAATCTTGAGCAATTAACATCAATTCCTTAACGCCTTTGGCAGCAAGATTTTTTGCTTGAAGAACCAAATCTTCAATCGGAGTTGAAAGATGTTTTCCGCGCATCAACGGTATCGCGCAAAAAGAACAAGGGCGATCACAACCTTCAGCAATTTTGAAATACGCGTAATGATTTGGAGTTGTAAGTAAGCGTTCTCCTACCAATTCATGTTTGTAATCTGCTTTTAATGTTTTAAGTAATCGCGGTAAATCTCTGGTACCAAAATAGGCATCTACTTCCGGGATTTCCTTTTCCAAATCATCTTTGTAGCGCTCTGAAAGACAACCTGTAACATAAACTTTATCTACTAAGCCCTCCGCTTTTGCCTCCGCATAACGAATAATGGTATCAATCGATTCTTGTTTAGCATTATCAATAAAACCACATGTATTAATGATTACAATTTCAGCGTCATCTTCCAAGGATTCGTGTTCTACATCGAAATTATTAGCTTTCAATTGAGCCATCATTACTTCCGAGTCAAAGGTGTTTTTTGAGCAACCGAGCGTAACAACGTTAACTTTATTCTTTTTAAGCGTTCTTGTTTTCATCAAGTGCAAAATTACATTACTTTCGTTTAACTTTAATTTTTAGATTTTGGAACGTGCAATTAAAGCAGCTTTAATTCTTTCGATATTATTTTTCTTAGTAAGCTCCTGCTCAAAAAAGAGTGTATTTATACCAACTGGAAAACCTTTAGAAACAGCTGATTTCGCAGCGAGAATTGGTGAAACACCTGAATCAGATTCCTATGAAATAAAAAATGTTTTAATTGACGCGAATTTTCTATATGTGACTGTAGAATATGATGGATCATGCTCTGGTAAAGGAGTTGTTGAAATGATTGGAAGTGAATTTTTATCTGACCATTTAGTTCCCATTCGACAAGTAAAACTTGCTATTCGAACTCAAGATGAAAGTTGTAAGGAACATCAAAATAGAACGTTTATAATAAATATTCGTGAGCTAGCAGGAGAAAAAGAGAGGGATTACGAAACGGATTTACAGATCCACGGTTGGCGAACAAAAGTAAGATACGTTTTTGTTCCTTAATTGATTCTCAAAAAACTCTCT
>JBILIY010000073.1:0-6051 GCA_044368815.1 Crocinitomicaceae bacterium | reverse complement strand
ATAACTTCTGGGAATTCCCAATCAACTTCGTCCAATCAAAATACTTCCGGAAACGTTAATATGAATGTTTCCACCAATGGGGCAAATGTATCAGTAACGGACCCAACAACAAATGGAAATATTCAAATGAATATGGGGTTAAACATGAACGATCCGATGAATGGAAATTTAAACATGAATGTAAATATTGGTGGGATGAATGGTGTTCAAACGAATAGTTCTTCAACCACAACTACAACGACTACTACAACAAGTTCACAAACAATTAATGGAACTACAACAAATCAATCAGGATCAACAACCACGCAAAATAATAACGGAAACGTTACTGTAACCACTTCAGGAACCCCATCAGGAAACGTAACATTTAATTCAGGCGCAACAACTGGAAATGCGAATTCTACTAATTCGACTGTAAACACGAATTCAAGCAATCAAAACAACTCGAACAACGGATACAAGGGTAATAATAATTGCACCAAAACCTTGGTTGATTTTAATGGCTTCATGAAAGACTTGAAATCCCAATCATTTGAGGATGATAAAATGGAAACAATCAAACTTGATCTTCAAAAAACATGTCTAACCCATGCGCAAGCCTATCAAATTATAGAGTCGTTGACATTCGAAGATAATAGATTTGAAATTGCAAAATACTTGTATGCGAGGACGCTTGATAAACAACTTTCGGAAAAAGGGATGTTACCATTATTTACCTTTGACAGCTCCAAAATGGATTGGCGTGAGTTTGTAAGGAATTATAGATAGTCCTTTGTGACTTTTTCTGATAGAATTCTTTGACATCCAATATCAGATAGAAAATTATAAAAAGATTCAGAACTAATTAAATTAGAGCCAACAATCTAAATCATTTACCTTTTTTTACTTTGACACCTCCATTGTTAATGCTTGGTGTTTTAGCGGGAGAGTTAGGTGTTTTTATCGAATCAGGATTCTTTTGAGGTAGGTTACTCTTTGGGGATTTAATTTCAAAATTGGTATTCGGACTAACATTTTCATTTGAGCCTTTGCCGTTTGATTTGGAATCTATTTCCTTTCCAGCAGGCAACTTGTTTATTTCATTGGAATTTGGTTCAGCAATGGGCAATGGATTTGGGTTCGCGTTTAAAATTCCTGAATTATTGTTGATTATCGGGTTTTTTAATTCAACGAGTTTAGCTCCTCTAGCTGGATTATTGACAACAGGAACAGGACTAGGGTTTATATCTAAGAAACCATTATCGAATATACAACCAGGCATTTCGTCTGCTAGAACACCCATTTGTTCGCATCTTCGCCTTGAAGCATCGCGACGATCTGATGGTAAGTCCGATACCAACATGTGCTCCCGAGGGAAGTTTCGATCTGTGAAACTAGCCGTTGATGTGCCGCTGGCGTAATCGAATAATGTGGTTTGATCGTTGACTCTCCAATCTTCAGCGAAATCGCGTGTCAAAAAATTTAAATATTCTCGTTCAGCATTTGCAGTAGCTTGCTGAAGAAGGGGATTTCCAAAAGATGAAAAAGAAGCATAAACAGGACGTTGTCTATTAGAAGCTCTTCCGTTGAAGTCGTCTTCCATAATTCCATTCGCATTACCCAACAGGCCTTCAAATTCACCACGATCACAATCGAAAACCTCAACTGTCAAATTCACAAAACCCATTTGAGAGGATCGACTTTCTACAATCACATTTTCTCCAGTTGGCCATGAAACCGTGTAGTATCTGCCATTGAGACTAAGTGTCCCCCCATTTGAAAGAAAATAAGTTCTTCCGTTCAATGATATTGGCTGCCCATTGAGTCTCCATGGACTAAAGTTTCCATCTGGTTTGTCGCCGCTGTAATAGCATAAACGGTCGCCCGCAACGTTGAGTGCAACCGCCGTATTTAATGAAAAATTTCTATCTTGTGGACTCTGTCTCGCTTGAACTTCAAAGTGGTTTTTTGTTGATTTTGCAACAACAAATTCACCAACTGTTTGAAATGAATATGTCGCTTGATCAAAGGATTTAAGATGCGGGTCGCCATAACTTCTTCCAATTATCGTAGAACAAAAACTGTGATTAAAAATCATCTCAGCCATATTCCATTGACTTGAATTTTGGGTGTTACCCGAATTTCTTCCTTGTGTAATTAATTGACTCATACCCCTTCGTTGCTCAAGTGGAATCATCGTTGCCATCTGATATGGAGTAAATTCCTCAGGAAATGTTCGATCCGGAATCGGTTTTTTGTCTGCGAGCGCTAAAATGGAATTGGCTAACCATTCCCCACGAATAGCATCCCAATTCGATAGCTCCTTTTTTATACTTGCGAATTCGATTTCAAAACTAGATTGAGCGTTTAGCGAGAATGCTAAAAAACTTATTACTATGAGTGAAGCGAAATTTTTCATAAAGAAATTTAAATTTTGAATACCAACAATCGTTCCAAATTAGTCGTTGAACTTGTAACCAATTCCCTTTACAGTAGTTATGTATTTGTCGCCTATTTTTTCTCGGAGTTTTCGTATGTGAACATCAATCGTGCGGTCACCTACAACAATGTCGGTTCCCCAAACTGTTTCCAAAATAACATCACGCTTAAAGACATAATTTGGTCGAGAATAAAGTAAAGCGAGTAATTCAAATTCCTTGCGCGGTAAATGAATTTCTTGTCCGTCTTTTACCATGACATATTTCTCGCGATTTATCTGAAATTCAATGGTTTCTAAATGATGAGGCCTTACCGATTCTTTTCTTCTCAATAGCGCGTTAACTCGACTAATCAGAACTTTTGGTTTTATGGGTTTTGCAACGTAATCATCACCGCCAGCTTCCAAGCCGGCTATTTGACTGTAATCCTCGTTTCTTGCTGTCAGAAAACAAATTAAAATGTCATTATTTTCCTGAGATGATTTCAGATTCTCACAAACCTCAATACCATCCATTTCCGGCATCATGACATCGAGTAGAATTAAGTCTGGTTTGCGTGTTTTAATTTTTTCAAGACAAACTACGCCGTTTTCGCAAGTCGTAACCTCATGGCCACTCTTCTCTAGGTTATACTTTAGAAGTTCACGTATGTCTTCATCGTCATCAACCACGAATATTGTTGCCATTCTTAATTTTTGGAACAAAGATAAAGGGTTATGGATAATTCTCAAACTAATAATTTTGAAATCAAAAAAACATTATTGTAAAAAATTTGGTTAAAAAAGATGTGTCTGTGAATATTTCAAACAAAAAAGTGGTATATTTGCACTGTAGTAGTAGGTTAGGTTGATACTGAGGGCTTTGGATGAAAATCTTAAGCCCTTAGTTTTTTTGTATATTTGGTCTTGAATATGAAAATCAAAATTCTACTTGTTGAGGACGATGTAAATTTGGGGTTGGTTGTTTCAGATCAATTGAATACGGATGGATATGCGGTGACTCTCTGTTGTGATGGTGTAGAGGCTCTGCAACGATTTAATCAAGAAACTTTTCATTTGTGTATTTGTGATGTTATGATGCCAAAGAAAGATGGTTTTACATTCGCTAAAGATATTCGTCAATTAAACTCCGAAATACCAATTCTTTTTCTTTCCGCTAAATCGATGACGGAGGATAAAGTCGCCGGATTCAATGCTGGTGGGGATGATTACCTAACAAAACCTTTTAGTGTCGAGGAATTGCAATTAAGGGTAAAAGCATTGCTTAAACGGGTCAATTTAAAGGTTGAGCAACCTGAAGAAAAAATAATTTCATTGGGCTGTTTTACCTTTGATGTTGAAAATTATACACTTAAATCACAAACAGAATTAAAAAGCCTGACGAAGAAAGAAGCTCAAATACTCAAGATTCTATATAAATTCAAAAATCAGGTGATTCCGCGTGAGGTAATTTTAAACGCCGTTTGGGGTCAAGATGACTATTTTGTTGGAAGAAGTTTGGATGTTTTTATTACCAAGTTGCGGAAATATTTAAAAGAAGAGCCGAAAATTCATATTTCTAATGTGCATGGTGTCGGATTTAAATTTGAAATTTTAGAATGAGCCGTTTTATGCTCCACGTTGAAACCGCGACTAAAGTTTGTTCCGTGGCATTATCACTGAATGGAAGGCAAGTCGCTATAAAGGAAACCAATTCTGATCAATATATTCATGGTGAAAGTTTGAATTTGTTTATTGAAGAAGTGCTCTGTGATGCTAAAATAGAAATTCAAGATTTAAATGCCGTTTCAATTTCCAGTGGTCCTGGTTCGTATACGGGCTTGCGAATAGGTGTATCTTCGGTTAAAGGTCTTTGTTATGGTTTGGGAATCCCGCTAATTTCTTTTCCAACACTTGACGCTCTTTATTTTTTGGCTCGAGAAAAATACACGAGTGAATCAATTTGTGTTATGCTCGATGCTCGAAGGATGGAAGTGTACAGTCAAATTTGGGGTAACGATGGTGCCATTTTAAAGTCACTAAGCGCGGATGTTTTAGACGAAAATTCATACAACGAATTTGATTCTTTCGTTTGTGTTGGGGACGGTGCCGAAAAAATGAGAGACATTTGGAATCCTCGCTCGATTCGTTTCGACTCTTCGCTTATTCCCAGTGCAGCAGGGCAAATCAAGTTGGCTTATAACAAATTTTTAGTCAATGATTTTGTTGATGTGGCAGACTTTGTTCCACTTTATCTCAAGGAATTTCAATCAACAGGTCAATCAAAATAAAGATTCTTTTTCCAAGAAATTATATTTTCACAATTATCTGAAACTAGAATTTCAATTGTAGCTGATTTTATTTCCGAATCTTTTCTAACATAAATTAATCGGTTCGTTTTTAAATCGTAATCCAAGGGCTGCCATTCGCCATTAACCAAAATGTTGTAGTTGAAAATGTCTGTCTGACTGTCAATCACCTTCCAAATCAATTTATTGGAATGAATCAATGTATCACCTATCTTAAAATTTTCAGGTAAGACTTTTGGCGAAGTAGTATCAATTTTGACGGTAAATTCACCGAAAACTTTTGATTCGGCTAACAGTTTTTGATTTTCAATTTTAGTAAACAAGGGTGTAGTTTTTCCATTCGAAATAACTTGGATGTATTGTTTTTTAGGGTCAATATTTTTAATGGGCTCTATCGTCACTTTAAATGCCTTTTGAATGGTTATTTCTCCACTTCCGAATCGATTATTCTGAATCCCATTCATTTTTTTTATCGGTTCATAAAAAGTAAATGGCTCGATGTCAATTTCCATTTGTTCACCTCTATAATGATAACTTGAGTCAGGAATAAAATGAGTTTTGGATGAGTAAAAACGTTCTGATTTCTTTGGCGTTTCCTTAGAGGCGATAAGGGAAAAACGTAATTTTGAGGTGTTATTTGAAACATCTTTAAGAATGATTTCAACATTGAGCGAATCCTTAGGATTTATTTTAAGGCTACCGATTTGTTCAAATTGGTAGATTTGTAGTGGGTTATGTGCGGTTTTAAAGAGCTTGTGAAAGCGCATTTTTGATTTTTTATATTCATCCAAATCCTGGTGACTGTTTACATACCTTGAATCGTCAAATGAAATTCGATTGTAAATGGATTGAAATAACGTGTCGTTCCCAACTAAACAACTATTTTCGAAAAGCCCAAAAGTGCCTGCAGATCCAATGGGATCAGAACCTGATACCGCAAACGCTAATTGTCCATAATCAGGAATAAAATCCTTTGTCAAATTAATTTTGTTTCCCGGGATCGAATAACCACTTTTGGATTTCTGTACATTGATAATCATAGATTTTCCTGGAATTTGATATCCTTTTTCATCAACAGCATAAATTTTTATTGCTTGAATCACAGGTGGTGAATTGTCAGATATATTGAAGCCGTGGAGCAATGGGTTTAAACCGTGTTCTGTTTTAGTATCTCGTATCTCAAAATGCAAATGCGGCCCAGTTGAAGACCCACTATTTCCTGAAAGTGCAATTCGTTCTCCTTTTTGAATTGGCAACTCATTTTTTCGCAATTTCAAATCGATGTTGTTCGAAAATGCTTCCACTTGAAATGGTTCAAGGTATTCCATTATTTTGCCTGAGAACGAC
>JBILIY010000074.1:0-6051 GCA_044368815.1 Crocinitomicaceae bacterium | reverse complement strand
TGATCACACCAGAGTTGGTTCCAAAACCATCCATTTCCGTCAATAACTGATTTAGCGTATTCTCACGTTCATCGTTTGAATTGAAACCATTATTTTTTCCTCTTGCACGACCAATCGCGTCTATTTCATCAATAAAAATGATAGAAGGTGCTTTTTCTTTTGCTTGGCGGAACAAATCACGAACTCTTGATGCACCCACGCCTACGAACATTTCAACGAAATCAGAACCTGATAACGAGAAAAAAGGAACTTTAGCTTCACCCGCAACAGCCTTTGCCAATAAGGTTTTACCTGTCCCTGGAGGACCCACCAATAAGGCGCCTTTAGGGATTTTCGCTCCAAGTTCAGTATATTTCTTGGGATTTTTCAGAAATTCCACAATTTCCACAATTTCCTCTTTTGCTCCTTGTAAACCAGCAACATCCTTAAAGGTAACATTGGTGGTTTTTCCTTTTTCATAAACTTGGGCGCGAGATTTACCTATATTGAATATTTGTCCACCGCCACCGCCGCCGCCGCCAGACATTCTTCTCATAACAAATATCCAAATGACAATAATTAATGCAAATGGCAGAATGTAATTCAAAATATTAATCAAATAATTTACTTGAGTAACATTTTCATAATTGCTGTACCCATGATCTTCAAGCGCTTTCTCAAAATTGGCGTGACTGCCTATGTTTTCCAACTCAAAAACGATTGACTTACCTTTGTTTGTTGATCGGTTAATAACCTTTTTCATTTCGCTTAACTCCCCAGATTTGGCCTGTTTGACAAGTTCAACACCTTTAGATGTAAGCTCAAATTCGCAGTATGACTGATTTACGATTTTTACATTTTTCACACCATGTTTATCAACCAATTCTAACAAGGTATTCTTTTTGTTTATAACCGCTCTTGAACCAGAATTCCAATATATTTCAGCAGCAATTAATGCTACTCCAAGGATGGCGTAGATCCAATAAATTGAGAATGGGTTTTTTCTTTTATTTTCTGACATAATTTCGTTTACTGTATGTTTGGTATATCTGTTCTATTTGCGTCTGCCCAAAGGTCTTCGATATCATAAAATGAACGTGCATCTTTGTAAAAAATATGAGCTACAACATCGATGTAATCCAATAAAATCCATTCGCTGTTATTCTTTCCTTCTATGTGCCAAGGTTTTTCTTTCAACGTTTTTCGGGTAAATCGCGTAACTGAATTACTGATCCCATCCACTTGTGTACTTGATTCTCCGCTGCAAATAACAAAAAAATCACAAACCGCACTGTCCAAATGTCTTAAATCAAGCACCACAATATCTTTCGCTTTATTCTCCTGCATTCCTTCAACAATTGTTTGACACAATAGTTCGGATTCAGTAATTTTCTTAGTTTTTCGCATTTATTTATTCTTGAAACACAAATCTAGTTGATAAATTTTAATTTTGGGCTTCCCACATGAAACAATCAAATTCCATAGTAAACGTTTTTGGAAGAGAAATTATACATTTATCGAATGTTGACTCTACCAACAATTTTGCTGCCACATTGATTTCAGACCAACTTTGTCAAAATGGAACGGCAATTCTGGCAGACTCACAATCCTTTGGGAAGGGACAACGTGGAAATGTTTGGTATTCTGACCCAGGAAAAAATTTATTGGTTTCATTTATTTTAAAACCCGACAAACTGTCAGTATCGAAACAACATGAATTAACTTGGATAACAAGCATTTGCATTGTTAAAACATTAGGAATATTTAACATTGAATCTCAAATAAAATGGCCGAACGATATTTTCGTTGGAGATAAAAAAATCGCTGGAGTTCTAATAGAAAATCAATTGACTGGAGGATACATTTCTAACTCTATAATTGGTATAGGTTTGAATGTAAATCAAATGTCTTTTGGCGAAATTGATGCAACAAGCATACAAATCGAGTTAAGCAAAGAAATATCCCTTGAGATCCTTTTTTATGAGTTGTGTAATCAAATGAATTCGCTTTTTGGAGAAATTCAAAAAAGAGAAACCAATCTTAAATCGGAGTATGAATCACTTCTTTATCGAAGAAATGAACTATTTTTTTATGAGGATGAAAACGGAAAATTTCAAGGTAAAATAACTGGAGTTAATGAAAATGGATTCCTTCAAATTGAAGTTGGAGAAGAAATAAAGGAATACGGAATAAAAGAAATTCGCTATTGCTCGAAATGACTTTTTAATTTTTCCGACATGTAATTAAACAAAGTGGAAAGAGGCTTCTCAACCATCATTTTTAGAAAAGCGTTTACCTCACCGTCAAAATGTATATATCCATCAGTTAATGAGCCATTTTCAATTAAATGAATTGTCAAATTAAACGGAAAAGGCGTTTTTTCACCAGACTTCAAGAATAACTTATCTTCTTTACTACCATTCTGAACAAGAGAAATAGTTATTCCTCCTTGAACTTTAAATGAGCAAGATTGCTGATCAGCTTTGAAATCAGAGATTTTATCTTGAGGTAGGATAAACCATAGATTTTCAGAATTTGAAAGAAAGCTAAGGATTTGTTTCTTAGAAGCTTTTACCGAAACTTGATTGCTTTTCAATTCCATTATTCAGCAGTTTGCATCCATTCAGATGGATTATCTCTCCAGTTTTGAAGATGAGTAAGATCGTTTTGGCTGATATAATTGGATTTCAGGGCTTGTTCAATTAAAATCGTGTAATCTGTAAGCGTGATAAACGGACAACCTGCTTTTTTGAAACTATCTTGGGCAACCTTAAATCCATACGTGAAAATTGCAGCAAGTCCTCTCACGTCCAAACCTGCTTCTTTCAATGATTCTACTGCCTTTAAACTACTTCCACCTGTAGAAATTAAATCTTCCACTACCACAACGCGTTGACCTTTCTCGTATGCTCCCTCAACCATATTTCCCATTCCGTGTCCTTTCGCTGCGCTTCGAACGTAAATAAAAGGCAAACCTAATTCTTGAGCAATTAGCACTCCTTGAGGAATTCCTCCTGTGGCAACTCCCGCAATCACATCCGGTTTACCGTATTTTTGAACGATCATTTCAGCAAACGTTTGACGAATATGCGTTCTCTCTGCTGGATATGATAATGTAACCCGATTGTCACAATAAATTGGCGACTTCCATCCGGAAGCCCATGTAAAAGGATTATTTGGTTGTAATTTTACCGCCTTCACTTGTAAAAGAATTTCAGCAATTTTGAAAGCGCTATCTTTGTTTTGAATCATGGCACAAAAATATAAAGTTTTCATTGATAACAAGGCAATTTATTTTACAGATATTGAACTTTTCGATGTTAAAAGAATAGATGTTTTTTATCCTTCAGATTTTTCTGAACTTCATGAATCAATTTTGGAAGATTGCCAAATCATAAGTGATGATCCAGAAAAAACGATGTTGGACTTCTTTGGAAATTTTAAACGAATCGAAGCCGCTGGAGGAATTGTTTTTTCTGAAAATGAATTTCTATTTATCAAGAGAAACGGACGTTGGGATATTCCAAAAGGTAAGATTGAAAAAAATGAAACCCCTGAATCCGCCGCGATTCGTGAAATTCAAGAAGAATGCGGTTTAAAAGGTGAATTAACGATTCGAAAGAAATTAGTAGACACCTATCATACTTACGAATTCAAGAACAAATCTGTTTTTAAAAAGACGCATTGGTATCTTTTAGATTACGCGGGTGACAAAACAACTGAGCCTCAACTTGAGGAAGGAATTACAGAAATTTGCTGGATTCAAAAAGATGAGTTTTGGAGGATTGAATCGAATACTTACGCATCAATTATTGATGTGTTGATTGCTCATGGGAATTCTTAATTTTCTGTTAAAGAAATTGCTATTCGAAAAATATGTTTTACTATTGTTCTATAAATATTTCAATATGAAAAACTTAATTTTTTCTTTCGCCCTTATTTTAACCGGAGTTTCATTTGGTCAAAATTCAGAAAAAGCACCAAAAACATCAAAGCCGACGCTTAAATTTACAACACTTGAAATTGTTCGAGACTCCATTCCTTATGATTCTAAGGATCTTTTTATTTTCGAATTTAAGAACAATTCCAAAAAGCCAGCAACTATCCAAGGTGTTCAAACAAGTTGTGGATGCACAGCCGCAGAGAAACCAACTGAACCAATTAAGCCTGGGATGAAAAGTAAAATCAGTGTTTCGTACGACACAAAACGTGTCGGTCAATTTACCAAAACAATTACGGTAACTTCAGACGTATCCGAACCAATTGTTTTGACAATTCGTGGAACAGTTTTACCACAGAAGGAAGAGCCAATTAAAAACTAAGTATGAGTTTTAACTTAGGGATTTTTTTTGATTTAATTATCAATTCACACCATAAGTTTAAATCGAATTTTATTGGATTAGGATAATATTCGTTCGAAATTCTTTTATTTTCCGATACTAAATATAGCTAAATACCAGAAACGGTTATTTAAAAAATTATATCTTTGAAAAAATAGGTTATGTCTGAAACATTTGTACTTAGTCAAATAAGATTAGAAGTCATGAAAACCGATTTAGGTGAAATGAATTGGGATGAAGCAAAAAAAGCGTGTAAAGAATTAGGAGGTGATTGGAGATTACCTACAATAGAAGAATTAAAAACGATATACAAATATAAAGACAGAATAGGAGGTTTTGAATCTGGAGTCTATTGGAGTAGTGCGGAGACCGACGACGGCTACGCGTGGTACTGCTTCTTCGACGATGGGCTTGCCGACTATGGCAATAAGACCAACCCACACTATGCGCGTGCTGTTCGGGATTTATAATAACTATTTATTCATTCAACTATTTACCAAAACCAACGTTTTTTCTTTTTAGGAGATTCAAGTAAATTAAATATCAAACCAGTTCTTTTTAGTTGGTTCAGGCTCACCCAATGTGTGTTTTACGCTTTCAGTTTTTGGCAATACATACGGTATGAGTTTCCAAAGTATGTTTAACCGTTGCACGGGGTCAAGTGTTTTGAGATTGCTTACTTTCCAATACAAAACCGCTCAAAGATTGTTCCAAGGATGTCTCGGTCGATTTCGATCTCACCGGTTATATTCGAATAACCAAAACGATGAAATCTACTTTTTAGTGACCTACTAACGCACGTTTTTATATGCTTTTTTGAAAAGTATCACAGCAACAGAATCATGTTTTTTAGAAATACGCGTCCGTAGTGACGCTTTTTTCTTTTTAGGAATTTTAAAAAAAGGTTCCGATTCAAATTTCTATCTTTGCAAACCAAAATTACAGCATGGAAATCCCAAAAACATACGAGCCCGGAAAAGCAGAAGAACGATGGTATCAACATTGGTTAAACAAAAATTATTTTCATTCCACGCCGGATGAACGTGAGCCATACACCGTCGTCATTCCACCGCCAAATGTTACGGGAGTTTTGCACATGGGACACATGCTGAATAACACGATTCAAGATGTTTTGATTCGTCGTGCTCGCATGCTTGGTAAAAACGCATGCTGGGTTCCCGGAACGGATCACGCTTCCATTGCGACAGAAGCCAAAGTTGTTCAGAAATTACGCCAAGAAGGGATAAAAAAATCGGATTTAACCAGAGATGAGTTCCTAAAACATGCCTTTCAATGGAAAGATAAACATGGAGGGATCATCCTTGAGCAGTTGAAAAAATTAGGAGCTTCTTGCGATTGGGAGCGTACACATTTCACCATGGATTCAGAATATTCGGATTCGGTTATTGATGTGTTTATCGATCTATTCAAAAAAGGAAAAGTTTACCGCGGCATTCGAATGGTAAATTGGGATCCGGAAGCGTTGACTGCAGTTTCAGACGAAGAGGTTTTATACAAAGAAGTTAATTCACGTTTATTTTTTGTTCGTTATAAAGTTGCAGGAACAGATGATGAATGGTTGACAATTGCGACTACACGTCCTGAAACAATTTTGGGAGACACTGCCATTTGTATAAATCCAAATGACACTCGCTACAAACATTTGCATGGAAAATCAGCTATCGTTCCACTAACAAATCGTGAAGTCCCAATCATTGCTGATGAATATGTT
>JBILIY010000072.1:0-6059 GCA_044368815.1 Crocinitomicaceae bacterium | reverse complement strand
AAAATTTCATCGATTTTTACAGGAAAAGAAAAGTTTAACTGGAAGCGAACATTTTTTTCTTTTGGATTGGTTTTCGTAATTCTAGCATTGTCACTTGTAGTTCAAAGTTTTTTTGGTCATGATTTGAAATTTCAGGTTGATATTAAAAAATTTCTACCCTTGTTATTGGTTTCGTTAATCATGCTATCCATTCAAACAACATGTGAAGAAATAATTTTTCGATCCTATCTTTTGCAAGGCTTCAAAAATCGTTTAAGGAGTAACAAAGCAGCAGTGTTAATTTCAGGAGTCATGTTTGGTGCCATTCACATTGGTAATCCCGAAATTCAAGCAATCGGTTATCATATTTTGATTTACTATATTGCAGTTGGGATTTTCTTGGGATTGATTACGCTGTTCGATAACGGAATGGAACTTGCTATTGGTTATCACGCAGCTAATAATATTTTTGCGGCAATTGTCGTAACGAATGATTGGCAAGCATTTCAAACGGATGCATTATTTCTCGACACAAGTCAGCCTGGTTTCGCCTGGGACATTTTACTTGGAATGTTCGTTGTTTTGCCTTTTATTTTTTATTTTTTTTCAAAGAAATATAATTGGACATCGTTGAAAGAAAAATGGAATGGCTAAACGCTATTCAAAAGACTTTTTTTAGTTTTACGTATATGTTGACGGTCAACGAAATAACAAAATCATTCAATCGGAAATTGGCCCTGGATTCAGTTTCTTTAGAGATTAAGAAAGGAGAAATTTACGGTTTACTCGGTCCGAATGGGGCTGGAAAGACAACCTTAATAAGAATCATCAACCAAATTATTCAACAGGATAGCGGAACCATTCGTTTTGACGGTAAGTTGATGACAGATGAGCATTTGCGCCACATTGGTTATTTGCCAGAAGAAAGAGGCTTGTATAAAACGATGCGCGTTTTAGATCAACTTATTTTCTTGGCTGAGATTCGTGGTCTGAATAAATCGGAGGCTAAACGAAACGCAATGTTTTGGCTTGAGAAATTTCAGATTCAAGATTGGTCGAAAAAACGAATCGAGGAACTTTCGAAAGGAATGGCTCAGAAGATTCAGTTTATATCCTCAGTTCTGCATGAACCCGAAATGCTTATTCTTGACGAACCATTAAGTGGTTTTGATCCAGTAAATGTTGAATTGATTTTAAATGAATTGAAGTCTTTTAAAGAGCAGGGGAGGACCATTGTTCTTTCTACCCATAACATGCGCAGCGTTGAAGAAATTTGTGATCGAGCCGCTTTAATTCATGCATCAAAAAAAATAGCAGAAGATACCGTTTGGAATTTACGAGAAGCTCAGAAAAAAGGTGAGTTTTCCATTCGTTTCAAAGGAAATATGATTTCATTTGCTAATTCGCTTTGGATAGATTTTGAATTAATTGATAAAAAGGAACTTAGTGATTCTCGTTTTGAGACGATTGTAAAAATGAGACGCGGAAATAAAATTGACGATTTATTAAAAGCCTTGATGGGAAATGTAGAAATCGAAGCAATTGAGGAGCGATTTCCATCCATGCAGGAAGTTTTCATTGAACTAACGAAAGAACAGGAGGTTGAAAATGAGAAATAGTTGGTTGGTCGCAAAACGTGAATTGAAGGAGCGCATCTCAAACAATGCTTTTTTGTGGATGCTATTCATCGGTCCCATCGTTAGTTTATTCTTAATTTATCTTTTGTTCAAAGCAGGTGATGAAGGAAAATCTACCTTACGAATCTTAATTGTAGATCCGATAAATTTAATGGATACGAAGATTGTGGCCCAAGAGGGAAAAACAATCGATTATTATTTTACTGATAAATACATTGAGGTTGAAGAATTTCGCGATAGCAAGAAATACAAGGATTTCGACGCGTTGATGGAGGTGAATGAGAAAATTCTAATGAATAAGAAAGCCTTTGTTTTTTACCGTGAAAATCCGTCGCCAGATTTAAAAATGCAATTGAAATTTCAGTTGGAACGAAGGGTAGAAGAGGTCATGATAGAGCAATTTACACGATTGTCTGTCGATGAATTTAGACAAATTAAACAACCGTTGAACGTCGATTTTAGAAATGTGTACGATCCCAAAAATGAGGCTTCCGACATGGAGGGATGGGTTGGATTCGTTTTTGGAGCGATAATCGTTTTGTTTGTTCTTCTTTTCGGAATGACGATTCTTCGAAGTACAACGCGTGAAAAAAGCAACCGAATTGTTGAAGTTTTATTGGCCTCTGTTAAGCCTTCGCAGTTGATGCTTGGTAAAATTACTGGAATTGGAATTTCGGCGTTGATTCAAATTATAGGTTGGATCATCCTTATTTCACTTGGCTTGTTGGTTTTTCGTCAGACTATTTTTCCTGATTTATTTGATTTATCCAATTGGGAGGGAATTCAAGTTGCATCGGATGTGCAACAACAAATTATAGACTCGACACCAATTGGGCGTTACAATCAGTTTATTGAATTGATTTACGAGCGAATCAATTTTGGATACATGTTGGCTCACTTCATTATTCTTTTCGTTTTAGCTTACTTTTTCTACGGTGCATTCTTCAGTGCAATTGGAGCCACAGCCGGAACAGAAAGTGATGGACAGCAATTTCTTTTTCCGATTTTGTTCATTCTCGGCTTTTCGCTTTATGCCGGATATTATGCGATTATTCTTCCCGATTCGATTTTTACCCAATGGATGCAGTTTATACCAATCACTTCTCCAGTTGTTGTGATGGTTAAAATTGCGCAGGGATACCCCGACGGAACTTATTATTTTGCGATTTTTTCAATTCTGATTCTTATAGTATCAACCTATATTTTTCTGTCAATCGCAGGGCGACTTTACAAAAATGGAATTTTACAATTTGGACATCAAGTACGCGTCAGAAATTTAATTTCTTGGCTTAAAAAATCATGAGATGCGAAAAGCCCTAATTGATTTAGGAACAAACACGTTCAATTTAATCATTGCTGAAGTTTCAGGAACTGAAATTCACCACGTTTTTTCAACCAAAGATGGCGTTGCTTTGGGTATGGGAGGAATTAATGAAAATAGAATTTCAGAAGACGCTGCTGAACGTGCAATTGCTTGTTTGGGTCGATTCAAAACGAAGTGCGAAGAATTTCAAGTTGAGAAAATTACGGCGATTGGAACTTCGGCTATCCGTGACGCTAAAAATCAGTTGGAGTTCATTGAAGCTGTCAAAGCTGAAACCGACATAGAAATTCAAGTCGTTTCTGGCGAAGAAGAAGCAAGATTGATTTATCAAGGAATTCGACAAACATACCCGTTTAATGAACCAGCAATGATAATGGATATTGGCGGAGGAAGCACTGAATTCATTTTAGCAAATTCGGAAGGAATAATTGATCTGATTTCTCTGAATATTGGTGTTTCACGCATTTTTCAGTCGTTTTCTTTCGAAGATCCTTTATCGAATAATGATATTTCACGAATCGAGGATTTTCTTGAAAAAAATAGCCTGTCTTTTTTCGATGAGAAGAAATGCTCCATTTTAGTTGGTGCTTCGGGAAGTTTTGAAACGTTTTACGAACTTGCTTTTCAAAAACATTTTCCTTCGAAAACGCAGCCTTTTGAAATTCCAATTGATTCATTCAATAAAGAAATTGAAAAAATAATCCAATCAACCCAATCCGAGCGAGATCAAAACGACTTCATCATTCCAATTCGAAAAAAGATGGCACCAATTGCGGCAGTCAAGACGCGCTGGGTTTTGAATAAATTAGGAGTTGAGCGAGTTGTTGTTTCGCCGATGTCTTTGAAGGAGGGGGCTTTGAGGAATTAATATTAATAAGGTTTAGCGAAATTATTTCAGACCTTCGTCAATACAAACATTTCTGAAATCTACAACTTTTGTTTTTTGAATTTTTCTAGCATTTAGATCATATTCAACGAAGCTTATAAATAATTTTTCAAGTTCTTCATTTTCGTCAAGAGGAAATGGAACGAATGTTGAAATGAAAATCCAATCTTTTGAACATTCATTAAAAATAGAATTTTCTATTTCAATCTTTATTTGTCCTCTTATTTGCTGCCATTTTTTGTTTTTAGGAAGAATTAAACTCATGTTGTAAAAGTAAATTATTAAAGAAAACGAAATCTATTGTGTAAAACAAGATTTCAAGCTCCTAAGATAAAATCGTTTAATTTATTAAGATGCTGTTCTAAAAACACAAACTCTTCATGATGTAATTCAACCAACGATTTTCTTGCCTGATTTTCGCTGTAGGATTCCATTACAGTGGGAAACGAATTATGGATATATCGAGAAAGTTTAATTTTTCCGCATTCGATTATTTCTCTGGGGATTGAATATTCTGACATAATATTCTGTATCATTGCTTCGTCTCTTTCATGTTCGCTTACATAATTATCATCCCAAGATTTAGTTAAACTATTGCTCCAAGTATATTTAATAATAAAATCATTGTCGTTTGGTAAAAAATAAAAGAAGAACGTGCCGTTTCGCTCATTAGAAAGATGCTTGTACCAACTATGTGCATTTGAAAACGATTGAACAAATTGATGAATAGATTCGGAGCTGAGTTTGTTAGAATTTCGGATTTGAGAAAGATAAATTTCTGTATTCAATTTTCTAGTTTTTAAACTTATTAATCACAAATTCTTCCTTTATGTTTATCGTTATGAAAATGCTCATCAAGCTCCTTGAATTCCTTTAAAAGTTCCGCTGATGGGGGAGTAGCCTGCAGTTTTGTTAGGTCTGGTTGTCCCGCATCTACCCAACACGTGTACCAAATAGAGCCAACAGCAAGTATAGCAGCTCGTAATCTTCGTTCAACCATGTTATTAAGTCGTTTATGATAAATATCACAAAACTCACGAGAATAGACATACATATTTGTGCTACCCCTTTGCTCAAAACTATATTTTCTATCAGCAGGAAAAGTTGAAGTAATTTCCTTTTCCATGCGAAGAACCGAGTCCAATGCATTGTGTGATGCTCGAACATTTTCCCATGAAAAATCTAGCACATTTTTGATGTATTTCCCTTTTCCAACAAAATAATCGTAATCCTCCGCATTGATTTCAACCAAACGACTTTCCCAAAGACCGTGAATTCCTTTTTGCCCGGTAAATTGGCCATTGTAATTTTCGGTGGTATGCAAAGGAACATGCGAATCGCCGATGTAATGTCCAATGTCCGCAGAGTACTTGAGAATCAAATCGACATTCTTTGTTTCAAAAGCCTTTTGAAGTTTGTATTTCATTACTTGAATGTGCCATGGCACAATTCCATAAGCTTGAAGTGTATCCTCAGTGAATTTTGCAACTGCATCATTCCATTTTCTGGGTATTATTGTAAATGGATCTTCTCCTGGTTTGTAATAATGATCTAAATCGATGTAATGACACTGAGCTTCACCTTCGACAGCATAACGACGCATATCCGGATCCACGGCATGATCAGTTAGGTATTCCAAATGCTCTTTGTAAAAACCAAACATTTCTGGCGGGAGCGTAAAAACAGCAATTCGGTTGATTCGTTTATGCCCAAAAAATCCCCATGTAGGCTTATAGGTATGAAAAATTCCGCTGAACGAAAAAATAGAGCAAACGACAATAATCGAAATCGTTTTAAAGTTTGACCAATTTGCCATCTTTTAGAATTGGAATTGCATTCGTTTGGTTTGGTGTTAGACAATATTTAATGTCCTCGTTCAAATTTAAGTTTTTTAATCGTCTTCTGTGTGAACTGGATTTTAAATATCCCAAGTAATTGTCTTTCGCTGATAAAAACAAATATTTAGCTGCAATTGAAGAGTCTTCAATAGATGTATATTTTCCGGTAGAAATTAAATAATCTGAAATCGCCCCGGCACAAATCGTATCTTCCAAATTGAACTTATCCTGCCAACCTGAGCAAAGACAGAGCACATTTTTATTTTGAGCTTCCAACCAATTACTCAATGAATCTAAATTTAAAAAAGATCCGACGACGACAGTTTCCGCGTTTTTTGCAACATCCAATGATTTTGTTCCGTTGGTAGTTGTCAAAACAACTTCTTGTCCCTTGA
>JBILIY010000071.1:0-6078 GCA_044368815.1 Crocinitomicaceae bacterium | reverse complement strand
TTTTAAGAAAATAATTTATTTACACTTTCCTCAATTATTTCTATTAATCGAAGGTCATTTTTAAATTCAAACCGTTTATTTAGCAACTGATTGCGAACAGCATAAGATCCAATTGAAAGTCTAATGAACGATTTTTCTCCGTATTGGACAGGCTGACCTAAAAAGATACGATTATACTTCTCCATTCCATCATGTTCATTAGTAACTAAAAAATCATAAAGCCGCTGAAGATCTGCATTATTTAAAGCCTTTCCCTTAACCAAAACCATAAATGAAACGATGCTATCATTGGTTAACTCCATGTCTGGCATTAACTGGAAATAATCGCTTAAGGCCAATCCTCCCGTAACGATTTGATTCCATCTTCTAATAAATGCATTCGTTTCTTCCTGCGGAAAAGACAAATACGCTTCCATTTCGGATAATGCAACTTCCCAACGTAATCTCAATCCAACATTTTTAAAAGGAATTAAATTCTCACGAATATTTTGTAGCTCCTCCGGAAAATCAAATGCTGAAAAAATTCGATTGAAATATTTTGCTGGGCTTCCAGAAACCTCTTTAAGCATTTTTGTCCATTTTGTCGGGACCAATAGTGCTCCACAATAAGGAGGAGCTTGATAGAACTTAGATCCGGTAACCATGATCAAAACGTTTTTACTAATAAGATCATAAATCAATTTTCTATCAGTTCTAAATTGACACATGTCTACGACCCACATTATTTCGGGGAAATCATCTATGATTAATAAGTCATCCTTTATCCCGGACTTGCTACCAAATACAAGATTACCTATAATTGGCTCACCCGAATTTCTCGTGATGATCTCACGAATAGCTTCATTCCTATTCTCAATATGCCCCTGTTTTTCTCGCGCGGCCAAATAATACACGTTAGAATCAATCCCAGTAGAAATATACTCTCCGCATGGAATTTCCTGACCAAATTGATTAAGTTGAGAAAAATACTTACACTCAGCCGCTTGTTTTGAACCCGATCCCAATTCCTCCGGACATGAAACAATATTTATTATTGTTCTATTCGGCTTAAGCATTCTTTGAAATAATAGAGGAAGATACATCATATCAGTCCCGCTTGGGCCATAATAAACATCAAATTCCAATTCAGAATTGTTCAATAGATTCCTAAGACGATTTGTTTGTTCATGAAGGATATTCGAATAATTTTCCTCTGAATATGAGCCTACAAAACGCTTTGCAACTTCAAATCCAAATGGAGAAAACGTCCCGCACGTGCAAGAACCTCTTTGAAAAAGCCCATCAAATTTCAATGGGTTTAGATGGTATTTATTCGTGTTTGTATCCGAACGCAAGATTATTCGCTCATCACATCCAGATGTAACAATTTGCAATAATTCGTCTGATATATTTTGCATTTTTTTAGAATGTTTCAATCGACATGAGGTCTTAAATCAAAATCACAGCCAAACAAAGTTAACCAAGAAAAATGAGTTAGATAGTTTATAGAAAAAATCAAACTTATTAACTCTAATATAATTGTCTGGAATTGTGCAAATTAAACACCGAACCCCCTTTGAACGGGGGTTCTATGTTTTCAGAGGTCTCAAGCAGATTCGAACTGCTGTAGACGGTTTTGCAGACCGGTGCCTAGCCGCTCGGCCATGAGACCAATTGTTGCAAAGATAGAGAATTAAATCAATCTTCCAAGAAAATAATAAGCAAATGAAAAATGTCTATTGGTTTACTATTAAAGGAAAATACAATGACTTTCCAGATTTAATAATTTGAATAATATAAGTTCCGGAAGGCTCTTCCAATTGTATTGAAATTTTATTCAATGCAATTATATCAATAGAATAGGAAAGAAGCTTTCCATCAAGTGTAAAACATTTTACAGAAGAAATACCCTCTCCAAGAATCATAAAATTACCATCACTTGGATTTGGGAAAATTCTAAAAAGTTCATTTAACTCATCTAGACTAGAGCAATTATCTACAACAATAATTTGTGTTTGCGAAGAACTGCATCCATTATTCGAAAAAGTGTACGTAATTGGGTATGTTCCAACACCTGATAACGTCGGATCAAAGGTTGAACCCACTACACCTATTCCTGAAAAAGTACCACCGATAGGACTAACTCCACCCAAACCGAATACTGCGATCGTATCGCAAATGGCAGGTAAAGGATCAAATGTTACAGTTGGCGATTCATTTACAACGACTACCCCTGAAATCGAATCTGAACAGCCATTCTGTGTTGTATAAATGTACTGTAAATTGTTCGATCCAATGATTCCTTGTGAAGGGTTGAATTGATTGTTCTGAACTCCAGATCCGACGTATACTCCGCTTGCAGGAGAACCTAAGTTCAAATTAAAAGTACCGTCGCTTGAACAAACCGAATTATAATTACCAAAGCTTAAGTTTGGAATCGTATCAACTTGAATAGTCTGTGACGAAGTATTCGTACATCCATTTGTATCTAAAAAAGAATAAGTCACATCACATGAACCCAATGACGTATTAAATTCATTATTTTCAATAGATGTTCCTGAAAAAGTCCCGCCTGATGGACTGGCTTGTAGTTGAACCAACTGATTAGATGAACACAAACTATTTACTGGTGGGAAAACAAGTGCAGTTCCAAGAATTATAACCTCAGCAGAATCAACCTGCTCTTGACATGCTCCCGATGCCAGAATTGAGTTATAAATCGTATAAGTGCCTATTTCTGAATTACTCAAATCGATTTCGCCTGTGCTGGTGGAAATAGAAATGAGATTGGAATTTGCACTAAAAGCACCAATTGAGGAACCAGAATTTAGTATGGGTTGAAGATTTGCAGAATTCACACAAACCGTTGAATCCGCAAAGTAAAAAGACGCGCTTGGACTTGATGTAATGACAAAATTTTGAGTCGAGGAATTTGGACAAACACTATCTGTAATGAATGTTATTTGATATGACCCTTCCAGTGATTGAGTCATGTCAATTTCACCAGTCAACGTATTTGTAAACACGAGTCCTGCATGATTTGAAGAATATGAGCCACTGTAAACGCTATTGGACAAAAGATTCGAAGAACCTAAACAAACCGTATTTGAAGGATAGGTAAATGAAGCATCATCTAATTGTAAGTTATTTAATGTCAATATATTAGTGATCGATGGACACAAGTTAAGATCCGTGTAAGTGGCTGAATACGCCCCCGCTTGTGTGGCATTCCAAGTTTGGCCAAAACCAATTTGGTTTCCATTTAAGAACCAAGTGTAAGATGTATTTGCTGAACCTGAAATCAAAATTGAATCACCCAAACAAAAACTTAATGCGGAAGAAGTTAATTGAGTCGGTGATGTTGGTAAATTTAAACTTGCAACGTAATTTGTATTTCCAGAATTACATGAATATCCTGAGAATGCAGCAGGTGCGATAACGACAGCATAATTGCCCGCGATTCCAGGATTATAACTAATGGATCCCGACTCACACGCATTAAAATTGGTGGAAGCTAAAATTACGGGTTGAGCGCAATTTGATACATCAACTATGTATAAGTAGTAAGGGAATTCAGCTGTTGCAGACCAAGTAACGTTTACAGGAGTTACTAATTGAAATTGATACCAATCCAAGTCGCGATTTCCGTTTTCTGCCCAAGAACTTCCAAAAATAGTATCACCGCAAATAATTTGCTGATAGGATGCTGGCGTAGCATTGCAACCACCATTCATATCTGCACCACAAGATTCCGTTTCAAGTATAGATCCATTAGGTTGCTGAAGATTACATTGCGTAAATTGTTCCACACAAATTCCAAAATTCAGTGTGTTTGGAATGTCATCCAACCAGTCGTGCACTCGGACGTAATAAGTTTGACCTATTGTTAGATTATTTACGATTCCTGCTTCTATTTCTCCTTCCGTTCCAGAATCAACACATGACAATGAAGTTAGGTTTGCACAATTCCCTGAAAAAACCTGGTAAACAGCGTCAAAAAGTGGTGTGCCATTTACTGTTATCGAGGCTCCAGTAGAATTCGCAACAAAAGAATACCAAACGTCATTGTTGGCAGTTCCAGCACAACCCACTTGTGATTCTGTAGCATATGCAACCGTTCCCGAAATAGGATTACACGAAATTCCCTGATTAAGAGGAATTGCACCAGAACATTGATCGTTACTCGGAGAAGATCCAACCGATGAATACGTATATGAATCCAAACCGATGTAATCAGAATTAATTCCACCCGGACCAGCATTAGTAACAGAATACCTGAACGCAACTCTTCCATTTGTCGGGCCTGCTAACCCAGATATGTTAATTGTATATTGCGTCCATACCTGCGGATATCCTGTTGTAGTCAACGTTGGATTTATTGTTAATAATAAAGTTGTAAATGTTCCGACATCTGTTGGACTTGTTCCACAATTCAAACCATTTCCATCATTGCTAAAACGAACTTCCATTCTATCGGGGTACAATGGCCCTGTCACTGTTCTTGAATAAAATGTGATTACATCGCCGTTGTTGTAAGTTCTGGTTGGTGTAAAAAGCCAATTACTGATTGTTGTCGCAGTGGAGCTTGAGGTACTCTGAAAATTAACTGACAAATACGACCCAGAAGTTCCAGCTTGTGCAGAGAAAATAGTATTATCTCCCGCTCCCCAATCTTGATCTGGCAGCACAGAATTGTTTTGAATATACCAATCCGTCAGGTTAGCCAAATTTTCAAATCCTTCACTATAGGACTGACCTAAAACGGATCCAATAAACAAAGAGAAGATAAAACTTACTCTACAATTAGTCTTTTTTTGGAGCAATCTCATGATTTTCTTTTCGTGGAACTTGTTTTATTTTTCGCTTTACATTAATTCGAGATGATGGCTTATTATTCGATTGATTCAAAGGCTTCGCAACTGAATTATTTGTGACTTGTTGCTTTTGATTTTCATTGGAATTTAACCCTTTAACTTGTGAAAAAGAAATAATACTTATTCCAAAAATTGAGATTAACAAAAATAATGCTTTCATACTAATATTTAATTAAAATTTCGGTGTAAACAATTTTTCCAGAAGTCACACGCACAAAATAATTTCCGGTATTAATGTCATTTAGATCTAATTTACAAATATCATTTTCGATGGTTTTACTTAAAAGCACTCTACCTGTATTATCAATCAAATCAACTGAATATTTGCCTTCAACATTTGGAATGATCTGAACTAAATTTGTTGCAGGATTTGGATAAATTAATGCGCTAAAAACGTTTTTCTCTGAAATACCTGAAGTAGTGCAAACCTCGTTAACAGGTGCGCCGTCACAATAATTGATAGGATAAAGAGACACCGCTTGAGCAGGAGCATTTTCTGGTTGAAGAATTGCATCCGTGCATCCCAATTGCTTAATTAAGAAGTCTCTGAAAAAATTAACCGTGGTGTCCATATATGCAACACTGCCAGCATATGGAACGTGCGGAGCCCCTGAAAATGTATAAAACTGGTTTTCAACTCCCACAGCGCAAGCTCTCTCGTGAATCATTCTACTTCCATCCAAATACATTAAAGGTACTCCCGGATTTACAATACCCCGATTGTATTTGACGGTTCCATCATTCGTTCCGTGAACAGACGCTACGGGCACATTACCAGCCTCCAACCAACTATATCGAGCCAAAGCTCCACATCCATTCAAAATACCATGCACAGTTGTTGAATAACCAGGATTTCCACTACTGCCTTCAAGTCCACCAAGTTGTGTTATCGTGCTTGCGTTCAAATAATCGGATATTTCGCACTCTTCATTCAAATAACCCACATGTAAAGCTGTAATTGCTCCAGCAGAACTTCCTCCTATAAAAATGTGATTGGTGTCTATTTTATAAGTGTTAGAAGTTTGCTTGTCCTTGTAGAAAAAACGAATTGCCGCCCGTAAATCTTGTGTTGCTCGAACAACAGCTTTTACTGCATTAGCTGAATCAAATGGAAAAAATCCCAATCGATAATCAATAGATGCTGTGACGTACCCCTTTTTGGCAAAACGTTGACACATAGCAACCATATCTCCATCCGTTTTTGATCCGCCAATAAAACTTCCAC
>JBILIY010000070.1:0-6108 GCA_044368815.1 Crocinitomicaceae bacterium | reverse complement strand
AAAGGCATAATCGTAGAGCCAACGCCCAATTTTGCATAAAATGGATAAAGCGGCTTGAGTTTTTCGGTGGTTTCTACGGTTGCTGCTTCAATGGTATCTAATTCTATTTTGGTCGGCTGGCGAAAAATCAACATCGGGTAGGAGGGAACATTTGTCGGTTTAATCGTATCAATGATTTTCGGGAATTCCAATATGCGTGATGCTGGTTCAACATCGCGACTCCCCTTTCCGATAACATCAATGATGTCGTTCTGTCCAAAGACCGCGAACAGATTAAAAACGATCCCGAGTAGTAATAAATGTTTCATGTTATTCACCATCAATTTCTATTTTTCGTTCGGGTTCAGGTTCTTCGATAATCGTCGGATTTTTCAGTTGCATCAGTTCATCCCACATATCGTTCGCTTCGCTTAAGATGCCATCATCTTGAATCGGATAGAAATCCATAACTGATTTTAACGTTTGTTCTGCTTGGAACAGATCATCATTCAAAATGTGAATTCGTGTTTGTAACATCAATCCTTTTGCAACCCAATAGTTGTAACTAGGTTTCATTTTTATGAGCGCTTTAACCTCAGTTTCAGCTTTGCCATATTCATTTTGCTTGAAGTAAATTTCAGCAAGTGTAAATTTGGCTTCTGAACCAATTGCAGTTGTCGTATTTTTCACCAACCATTCTAGTGAAGGAATTGCTTCGTTTAATTGATTCAACTTGTAAAGTGACATCCCTTTGGAGTATTCTCCTTCAACTTTTTGTTGTGTATTAATTGATGGGGTTTCCAAAACAAACTTGGCAAAATTCAGTGCTTTATTGAAGTCTTCCGTTAAGTAGGCGCAGCGCATAACTCCCAATCTAGCATTGAATATATTTGTTGGTTTAGTCGCTAAATTATCGGATTGTTCGTAGTATTTCAAGGCTTTGATGTAGTCCTCGTGCGTGTAATAGTAAGCCGCTGTTCTTGCTGCTGCCGATTCAGAGAAATTAGTTGTTGGTGTTGCTAAATATTTTTCAAAATAACCGACGGCTTTCAGCGTATCTTTTTGCTTGAAGTAACTGTGTCCTAGATAGTAGTATGTCTCACTTACAAATCGTCCGCTTGGAAAACGCGTTAAATAGGTTTCAAATTTTCCGATTGCATCACTGTAAGTGCTGTCCATATAACTTTGAAATGCTGGCGTGAAAAACAGGTTCTCTTTTTCATCAGCTGAAATATTAGCACAAGCATAGCGATCCGCTAATTCGGAAGCTTTTTCAGTCTGTTTCTTTGCAGCGTAAACATCAATCAGCCCCTTGACGGTTTCCTCACAAATGTCACGAACATTTTCATATTGATTTAAAATTTTCAGGTACTCAGCCTCTGCTTGGTTGTAATCCCATTTCTTGTAGTACAAATCCGCTATGCTTAAGCGTGCTTCAATTACTAAGCTAGATTTCGGGAAATCAATGATGAATTGTTTGAAAATGCTAAGCGCCTCGTCGTAATTGGCTTGACCAACGTGAGCTCGTCCTAAATCGTAGGTGGCATTCATCACATACTTCGATTTTTTGTATTTCGTAACGAGTTCGGTCAGGTTTTTAATATTTTCTTGAGGTTGGTTGTTGTAACCGTACGATTTTGCTAAATAATATAGCGCTTTATCATTCAGGGAAGTATTCAATTTGAGTGCTTCTGTATAAAATTGAATCGCTAAGTCATTTTTTTCGGTGGTATAATATCCGTCGGCAACTCGGAAATAAGCGTCAAGTTTCTTTTCTTCATTCTTCGGATTCGACTGCAAGAAAATTCGAAAGATTTTGATGGCCTCTTCGGTTTCCTCCTTTTTCAGGTGAGCGTAGCCCATATTGTAATAAGCGTCAACTTTTTCCGAAAGTGCATCAGAAGCCGGTGAATTGATAAACTCGCGATATGTAACGATGGCCTCCGTCATATCGTTGTTTCGGAAATAAATATCAGCCATCCAATATTTGGAAAGCGCGACTAATTTCGGGTCTAATGGATAGCGATCTACCAATTTAAAAGCTTTCAATGCTTCATCGTGGTTGTTTTTTTGAAACAATTCAACACCATAATTGAACGCAACCGTTTGATAAACGCGTTTGAGTCGAGCATCTTTGTTAGGGAGTTTATCCAACGATTCCAACGCTTTCGCAAAATTGCTAGTCGATGTGTAGACATTCACAAGGTATTGAAACACATCTTCTTTTCGCTTTGAATCTGGGTATTTAGACAAGTAGTTTTCAAAGGCACGTACCGACTCATCGTATGGATTAATGTCTACCTTGAACGAAATTACCGCGAAATTGTAAAGCGCATCTTCTTGAATTTCAGGTATTTTTGTCATTTCCGAAGCGCGCTCAAACGCACTTCTCGCCGGCAATAATTTGTCCAGGTTTTGATAGCATTCTGCAATGTGATAAAGTGCAATTTGACCCAAACTATCATCGACGCGTGTTACTTTATCGAATGAGCGAATTGCTTTCTCGTAGTTCTTCGTTTGATAATACGAATAGCCTAGTTCGTAGGCATCGTCGCGAGACGGTTTTTGTTTCGTTTGATATTGCTCCAAAAATTCGATAGCTTTTTTGTAATCCGCAAGTTTATAGTAGGAGTTTCCGATGATGTGTTGAATGTCGGATTCATTGTCTAAAAAATTACATTTTAAAACAGTTGGAGAAAAGTCAACAACCTCCTGATAACGAGCTTGTTTGTGATAAATTTGAACGATATAATAGGGAACAACACCACAAAATGTAGAATCTTGTCGCAATTTCAAAAAGCCTTCAAGCGCAACCTGAAGTGAATTCTTCAAATAGCTCAAATGGGAATAAAAATAAAGACTCGGTGAGGCGTATTGACTTTTCCCGTCCTTTGATTCTCGAAAGTTACTGAAAGCGGTTTCCTTATCCCCATTCTGATAAGAAGAGTAACCTAATTTGAAATAAAATTCATCCCGCTGATTCGTATCGAGTTCTTTGACTTTTACCTTATCGAACCATTTTTGGGCATCCTCAAATTCTTCTTTTTGAAAGAAATACTTCCCAATTCGATAACCAATTTGGTTGCGATAAATATTCTCCGGAAAGCGTTTGTTAAATGATTCCAATAAAGGAATTGCATCGTTGTTGTATAGTTCGAGTGCTGAAATGCCTTCATAATAAAGAGCTTTTACGAAGAGTGGATCATTTTCGTTTTTATTACTTTCAATGAAGTTTCTAAACTCCTTGCGAGCCGCACTGAATTGCGATTTTTCGTAAAGTTCTTCAGCACGGAAGAAGTTTGCATAATCGCTTGCATATTTTTCTGTTTCTTGTGCGACAAAAAACAACGGAGAAAATCCAACGAAAAGAATTAATTTTTTAAGCATAATTTATCGCTTGTAAAATTAAAAACGACTATTTGCTAGAAGGTTTCTCAAATCAAAAGTTTTAA
The DNA here is from genome assembly GCA_044368815.1 of Crocinitomicaceae bacterium. Classification (GTDB taxonomy): domain Bacteria; phylum Bacteroidota; class Bacteroidia; order Flavobacteriales_D; family Crocinitomicaceae; genus UBA952. The sequence goes on along the minus strand of JBILIY010000070.1, from coordinate 2,677 downwards.
ACCCGTCTTTGTTAAGATAAAAATGAAGCCTATTGACCTGAACTGAAATCCTTTGGTGAAATTTGTAAAAAACTAACGAAAGTGTCTAAAGTAATCAGTATTTCCAATGCCCAAATTTATCAGCAGAATAAGCTCATTTTGAAAAATGTTTGGTTGGATTTGGAAGCCACGGAATTTGCTTATTTAATTGGTAAGACAGGAAGTGGAAAAAGTAGCCTTTTGAAAACGATTTATGGCGAACTATTGTTAAAAGAAGGTGAAGGAATGGTTGCCGGATACAATCTCCGAAGAATTACAAAGAAAGAAGTCCCTTTTTTGAGAAGAAAAATCGGAATTGTTTTTCAAGACTTTCAATTGTTGATGGACAGAAATGTCATTCAGAATTTATATTTTGTGCTTGGCGCAACTGGCTGGGTGGACAAAGAGCTTATTCATAAAAGAGCCCTAAGTTGCCTTCAATTAGTAGGGATCGAACAAAAAGCGAACTCAATGCCCCATACATTATCAGGAGGAGAACAACAGCGCGTTTCCATTGCACGTGCCTTACTTAACAAGCCTGAATTGATTTTAGCTGATGAACCAACTGGAAATTTGGACCCGGAAACTTCGGAGGAAATTATGCAATTATTAATTGCAGTTGCCAAAGAGGAAAACACGGCCATTTTAATGGCTACGCACGATATGCAGATGGTTCAAAAATTCCCAGGACGTGTGCTGAAGGTTGTTGACGGGGAAGTGAAGGAGTAATAATGGCGTAATTCAATCCAATTAGAATTCATTTTTAATGTTCCCGAGGTTGGCAATTTGATGGTCCTTTAATTTAACCTCCAATATTTCCAACGATTTGCCGTCCGGAGGATATGCTGTTTACCAAAAGTTGGGTCAGCGTTTAGATCGCACCTTCGTTTATTTAAATCGCTAGAAACGAACTTAGTCTTTGATGAATTTCGCTTGGAGAATTTCTCCACTGATGGTTTCCATCACACAAACATAAATGCCACTTTCCAACGGTGAAACGTCTATTTTATCTGATGACATTTCCGTTTGAATAAGAATGTTCTCGCCTGTCAATGAATAAATTTGAACGGATGCCAATTCTTCTGAGTTCGCAATGGTTAATTCGTTTTGAACGGGATTCGGGTAAAGAGTCATTTCGTTCGCTTGAATCGTTTCGATTCCTGATATAGCATTATGAAACAAGACATTGTCCATGTAAACAACACCACTTCCTGTTGGATTACCAGAAAAAATCAACTGAGCAATATGGTTGTTAGATGCGACGTTCACGAAGTCAGATAATGGAATGTCTAAAGTCACCCAGCTTTCCAAAGTTGGCGTAAAGGCCAATTCATGTTCTGTGTCGTCTCCACCAGCATAGGACAAATCATTTCCGAAGTCGACGAGTTTGACACGCAATTCAGTCATGTTGGCTGTCCAAACATTCAAGTAAAGATGCGTCATATTAGAAACATTCAAAATATTGCTACCTGTTGTTTCCACTCCAACAAAATTCAAGGAACTGTATTTTTTAGTATCGTTACCTTGTATTTGGATATCGTTCAAGGTTCCCTGAGACCATGTGGTTTGCCACGTATTCACAGGAATATTTGTGTATACGTTGCTAAACATCGAAATCACATCGCTTACTTCGAAATTTGGATCTGGTGCCGGTGTCATTGGAGTTGGTAGGGGAGGACCCGGTGTACCAAAAGTAACATTATCGAAATAGCAAATATTGGTTGAGGTTCGGTTTTGAAAGTCTGGAAAAATAATCAATTGATCAATTCCGCTGGAAGATGGTAATCCAAGGATAGGTGTGAAGTTAAACGTTAACTCTTCCCATTTATTAATTAACGTGTTTGCCACCAATAATTCTCCTGTTGAAGCTCCTGAAGCAGTCGCAAATTTGATCCCAACGTTGCTGATAACTGGCTTATACACCATAATCTTCACGATACAGTTTGCTGGACTCAAAGTAAATGTCCCTAGGTCTACTCCATGAGCGCTTTCCACTCCAGCATAGGGCATTCCGCCTTGTAGTGCTGTGAATTTTGCTGCTGTTGTGGACGCGTTGATCCCACTTTGATCTGGATTCCCGACAATTTCTAATGGTGGATTCCCAATGTTTTCAAAGACTGTCCAAGACCACGCTAAACCAAATTCTCCTGGTTCAAAACTAATGGGTCCATTTTGAGCAAGTGAAATCAATGAATTTAAAATAAAAAAGGAAAATAATAGTTTACGCATAAAGCATGTTTTGGTTAAAAGTACAATAATTGTTTATTAATCGAATTGTTAATTTCATCTATTAACAATTACTTGCGTTAAAACTTAAAACCCCATAATGGTTTGCGGCTGCAAGAAGTTGGTGGTTTTGAAGCACAAAACTATCAACCTGCACGAAAGTTTGATTGAAACCCTGCACTTCATTTAACCACTGAACCGCCAATTTCTCATAAGTGCTGTTATCTGTATGCTTCGTTTTTAAGTGTAGCACCTGTTATTCTTTTATTACTTTCTTGGTTAAAACTCTTTTTTTCTCTTTAAGAAATACAATATAATACATACCTTTTTCCAAATTCATTAAGCTTAATGAATTGTTTTCAGGTTTATTGATGTTTGAAACTACTTGCCCTTTTGAATTATAAATAATAATTTCATCGGACACAATATTTTT
>JBILIY010000069.1:0-6128 GCA_044368815.1 Crocinitomicaceae bacterium | reverse complement strand
ACCATTTTGGTTATCATTGTAGGTATCCAAAAAAATCCCAAAAGCATCCAGGTTGGCATTGTAATCATCTCGTAATGACAAAACTTGAGAAACGGAATCCCTTTGATCGTAGCAAATAGCAGCAAAATAGATCGCCTCATGGTCGTAACAGATCGCGACTTTGGAATCGCGCGTTGCAGGTTTTCCAGGATAGGGTTTAACTTGCGTAAAACTATTTGAGTATTTTACGTTAGACCAAGCATTTTCTCTCAGTTCGCCATCAATGGAAATTTTTTCATCGATGTGTTTGGCTTCCAATTTCTTTTGAGCGAAAATGGGAGAACTCAGGATGAATAATATTAGAACCAATGCTGATTTCACGGAGTCAAAAGTAGTTGATTGTTTTTAGATAAACCTAAAAAAATGACAAGAGGTTCAATCCAACTTTGTAAGTAATTTTGAATTGTTGTTTATTTTTTAGCCACAACGTGTAAGCATTCTTCCCAACTCTCAAAAGTAACCCAGCAGCGTTTTTCATTTTTCAAGTCCAATAGAATTTTAGAAATGGTTTCTTGGAGAAACGTTAATTCGCAGTTATCTATGGCTCTTGTTGTATTGAAGCGTGAAAATGAAAAATCGAAACTATTCCCATTTAAATGGGGACTTCGTTTAACTGCCGTGCGATTGTTTTTAACTAGTTTCGAGACGGTATAAAGCGTTCTTGTCATTGACGTTACAATTAGTTTTGTTCCTTCGAGTGGCGTTTTAATCAATGCTTTTTCAAATCGTATTCCGATGGTATCCAACAGATTTTTGGAGTAGGGGGTAAGCACAGCATAAGAATATTGAAACGTATCGAGAATGAACCCTTTGTTTGCAGGTGCCTCAATTAATTGCCCTACTCTTATCTTTCTTCTCAACGACTTTAAATCAGCCGAGGCTTTAACGCCTTCTTTCTCTGATTTCACGATGTAATCTTTTAAGAAATTGTTTAAGGATGAGCTGTATTGGTTCTTTTCATAGACCCCACAATCAAATTCGGAATTTCTTTTCAAGTTAAAAATCGTCCTGATTTTTCGGTTGAGTTTGTCTTTTTGTGTCAGACCTATACCGATGAGCGAAATGGAAATTATGAGTGTGGTTGTTGTGAAGAATTTCATTCTTTTGCAAAGATAGGTAGATTTTGTTTTTTGATGATAGGATTATAGGATTTTGAAATATTTACATGAGAAATAATAACCGTTTTTACTTCGTCGTAAAGAATTGGGAAAGTGTGCGGTTTTGACATTGAAATTTATTTTGAAAATGAAACCTAAATGATTAAGGAACTTTAGCAAAATGAAAAAATCAAAACATACTGTGTTAGTCAGGCACTTCGCGGTAAATAATAAAATGGTTGTATAAATTTCAATCCTTCACGCAACGAACTGACAACCCTGCTTCTTTCAGGTAGACACCCTCTTCAACGTATCCACCAGAATGATAGCTTCCGAAGTAGTAGGCGTTATTATCATTAAAGTTCCAAGAAGTAGAACTCCACCATTTACCAATCTTATTAACCATATCGAAATTGCCATAATGGGAACGATAACCTCCAGGAAGAGCTGAAAAACCGCTTTCATTGGTTCCGTTACCTGTCTTGCCTTCGTAACTATCCCAACCGCTAGTGCTATTTATTTTTATAAAAGCGGCATTCCCCCCACCTAAATAATCAATTAAAGAATTCCATTCAATTTCAGTAGCAACATGCCAACCTGAAGGCGCTAAACCACGAGGGTCGTTCACGGCATGCCAATTATAGAGTTTACCGCGCTTTTCACCATTCTTAAAGTTAAAGTCATAATAGCACCAAGCGGGCTTTTTCTCATTTACTGCTTTTTGCCATTCTTCAGCGTTTTTGGCATGAGGTATTGGTTCCCCGTTTCGGAACTTGTTCGCATTAAGATTTTCACTCATCCAAACTTGGGGACCAATAGTTACTTGTTTGTAGGATACTGCATCATTTAATGATTCAAGTTCCTTTTCATCTGAATCGGCTGAAATGATCTCATTATTTGATGGAGCAATGTAATTAATATTTGTTTGCTGTTTATCCTCACCCACACATCTTATTGAATAAAAATCCTTAGCCGATAAGAGACCGCTTGATTTAATTGTCCAATCCTGTTTAATAACAAGACCATAATAAATTCTTCGACTACTAGGGTCTTGAGCCCAATATTCAACAGTATTAGACCAAATTCCTGAACCACTTATAATACTAGAATTTGTATTACTATAATTTCCGACTAAATCGAGGCCTATACCAAATTCATTTGTGCCATTTGCAGCTCCTGTAGAAAATTTAGCAATAGCATTATATGTTTTTTCAGGAATGTAATCTCCTTGCACTGTCCAATCTCTTTTATTTTGACAAACAGTACAAGCATTGTATTTTCTTTGGTCGTTTGTCCAATATGAGCAATATGAGCAATAGACTGTTTTTGTGCTGTAATATCCACCTGTTTTATATGTGTATGGTACTTCATAAGTCTTTAATTTTTTTAATACAGACCATTTTGGAGACCATTCGTAACCGATATAGTTATTCCAAAAATCTTCAAGTTCAGAATTTGAAGGAATTCTAAATCCTTGAGGACAGACATTTCCATGCTGGATAACATATCCATTATATAGTAATCCTGACTCTTTAATGACCGTTTTCTCAGGTATATTTTTTTCTATAGTAGGATTCATGTATGCATCATAGTATATACTGTTTTTCCCTTTTGTAAAATTTATTTCTGTTCCATCATTATACCTTGTTACTCTTAAATTTTCCGCCATCCAAATTGTTCCACCGAGATTTACTGTTTTATATACGTTGCCATCAATATCTATAACTGTTGAATTACTTTGATTATTCGAATTTGATGTTTGGGAATAGGATATATTTACGAATCCAACAAAGAAAACAAGAATGCAAAAATAGTCTTTCATGAAGTGATTTTATTAGTCAAATATATACAAAAATGTTAAACTGCTCACCAATTCTTTATAGTTGGTTTGGGTTCTCCCAATATATGTTTTACGTTTTCTATTTAAGGCATAAGTTTACAAAGTTATTCAGCCGTTTAACGGGGTCTAGTGATCTCATTTTGATCACTTTCCAATACAAAAGCGCTCAAATATCGTCCCAAGGATATCTCGGTCGATTTCAATCTCACCAGTTATATTTCCTAGTGAACGCATCGCGGCGCGAATGTCCAACGCAATGAAATCGCCAGTGGTTCCGTTTTCAAGATCTGAGCTAACTTTTTCGAGTGCTTCCATTGTTTTAATTAAAGCTTCGTAATGGCGTGCGTTTGAAACAATCGTTTCGTTTTGGATGTCGAATGAACCAACGACAAGGTCAACCAATTTTTGCTTGAGTAAATCGATACCGATTCCGTTTTTCGCGCTGATTGAAATTTCTTCGTTTATATCTGAATCTAAATCAATTTTGTTGGCGACCAAGAGAATTTTTTTATCGGGGAATTTAAGTTCCAATTCAGCTTGCCAATGCTTGACCTCTTCAATACTCATTTGATTTGAAGCATCTGCCAGGCAAAGCACGATGGAGGCTTGTTCAATTTTTTCAAATGATCGCTCGATTCCCATCGCCTCAATTTCTTCGGCACCTTCTCGAATTCCAGCCGTATCAATTAATCGAAAAAGAATGCCTTCGATGTTCAACGTTTCTTCAATTACATCTCGGGTGGTACCAGCAATGTTGCTGACTATCGCACGATTTTCTCCCAAAAATTGATTCAGCAAGGTGCTTTTTCCTGTGTTTGGTGCTCCGACAATCGCAACTGGTACACCGTTTTTTAGTGCGTTTCCAAGTTTGAATGATCCAGCCAAACGATTGACCATTTTCAAAACATCGGCTACTAATATTTTCAATTGGGTTCTATCTGCAAATTCAACATCTTCTTCGCCAAAATCTAGTTCTAGCTCAATCATAGCAGCGAAATGAATCAGTTTTTCCCGCAATTCTTTCAATTGACTTGAAAAGGTTCCTCGCAACTGTTTCAAAGCGATATCGTGGGCTTGTTTCGATTGAGAGGCGATCAAATCCGCCACAGCTTCCGCTTGAGATAAATCCAATTTACCATTCATAAAAGCACGTTTGGTAAATTCACCCGGCTGCGCCAAACGGAATCCATTGGAAATCAAAACATTCAAAATTTCTTGCTGAATAAAAGTAGATCCGTGACACGAAATCTCTACGCTTTCTTCGCCCGTAAAACTTTTACCTTGCTCGAAAATGCTGATTAAAACTTCATCGACGCCTTTGCCATTTGAATCCGAGAGAACGCCAAAATGAATCGTATGTGACTTGTGAGAAGTTAAGTCTCTCGAAAAAAATGGATTTACGAGTTTAATAGCATCTTTACCAGAAGCTCGAATTACGGCTATCGCACCTACGCCATTTGCAGTGGCTAGGGCACATATAGGTTCATTTTCAAAAGACATTAACACAAAATTAGGCAATTAGAAAATAGAATTCTGAAAAAAGATCGTGTTTACAGAATAATTACCTTCTTTGATTTATCTCCGATTTTAATCCAGTAAATACCTGAATGAACTTTAGAAGCGTCAATAGTTTCCTGTGAAGAATTTATCTTAAAATGAAGGACCTCATTTCCGAGCCCGTCAACTAAATATCCTTTACTTGGAAGTTCTCCAGTTGAATTAATGGATAAATGAATTAGTTCATTTGTTGGATTAGGAGATATTTCAAAATCATTGAACGCAATTTCGTCGATGCTTCCCAAGAATTCAACACAATTATTGTCAATTGAGATAAATGCAGTTACATTCTCCATCATTGCGATTGAAGTCGTGCAGATTGAACTTGGTGAAAGGCTGATGTCCGTCGTGTTATCAGATACATTTGTTCCTAAAGTCATATTTTGCCATAAGCAAGAAGATTGATTGGAATTGAAATTTACCAGGCGCGTAACGCCAAAATGATTATTGGTAATTAAAGAACTTTTTACACCATACGCGGGTCCACTCATTAAAATTGCACAGGATCCATTTGGATAAAAATCAATACCTTGGGACGACCCAAAACCATTAATCCCATCTATGTTTACTCCTTCTCTTGAAAATCGATAAAATGAGCTGAATGAAAAATTCGAGCCATACAAAACAAGGTTTGAATCTGCATCGAAAATTAATTTTCGTTTCCCTGGCGTATAAGGACCATTGAGATCTTCACTTTCTGGAAATTTTAAGTTCCACAATGAATTTCCGTTGAAATCAAATGAACAGACAATCGCTTGTCCGAATTCTGTTGCGTTTCTGCAAAATAGTTGATCCGAGTCAAGAAGTAAATCCGTAAACCTTGAATTTGGGTATGTATTTTTCTTTACCCAAAGCACATTTCCCAGAGAATCCAATCGCATTAGCAATCCTGATGGAATATTGTTGAAAATATGAGTCCCTACAATAAACAACGATTTATCAGACGCTTGTTTTAGAGAAATTAATTCGATTTTATCGTTACCTGGCATTTCAAAGCTGTTTTGCCAAAGTATGTTGCCGGATGTGTCCATTCGAATGATAAAATTTCCATCAGAATTCCCTGTTTTTTTCGCGACAAGTAAAAATGATGAATCTGTCTCTATCAAAAGATCGGTAACGACAATATCAGCGCTAGAGCCATCCGAAATTGATTTCTTCCAAATTTCATTTCCTTGATGATCTAATTTCAACAAAGCTCCACCTAACTGATTGGTCATCGGATTAAACATATTTCCACCGGCAATAAATCCTGAATCAGATAGTTGTGCAATGGTCTCAAAAGAAAATGTATTGTCGAATGAAGAATATGCTTTTTCCCAGTGATTTAACCCTGAGGAGTCGCTGTAGAAAACTATTCCTGCAACGTAATTAGTTTGACCAAATTGGATATTTGCATTCCCTGCAACAACATACCCGCCATTTAAAGTGGACTTTAAAGTTTTAGCATTTAACTGAGAATTAAGTTCGGAATATCTTCTGGACGATAAATCCGTTTGTTGAGAGAAAATCGTTAAACTATTCACGAATAGAAAAAGAATCAAGATTAGTTTGCTTTGCATAAAATGGAAACGTTGATTTTTAAATAATGGGGGACT
>JBILIY010000068.1:0-6185 GCA_044368815.1 Crocinitomicaceae bacterium | reverse complement strand
ACTTATCCATAAAGTCATTCAGTTCTTTCAATGATTATCGAAAGCGGGGCAAGTCTTTCTTTTTTCTAATTAAATATTGTTCCAAAAGCACTTTAATGATATTTACTTTGCTTTGCTCAAATGTAATGAATTCATCGTACTTTTTCTTATCTCCTCGTCCATTTTCTATATCCATTTTGAGGTTATACAAAGCTTGCTTTTCTTCACGAATGGAATTTGAAATTACGTTTGCTTCGTCAGACAATGTTTTATGATTATGTTTTTTTTTAAATAACCTTTGCAGCTTTTTAAATTCATTAACCTTTCCTCCAAAATCCATATCAACTTTAGTTGGTTTGTAGTTGTTTTTCAAACGAATCATAATGGTGTTTCCGGCCAATTGGTATTCTACAACAGAATCCATTTTGTTCTTTGTGAAAACACGGTTTAAAGAATCAGTTTGTTCAATCATCTTCGTCAGTCGTTCCATTTGTTTAATTTTCTCGGACGATTCACAGGAAAAAAATAATAGAATGAAGAATGAAATAAATACGAATGGTTTCATTTTGTTATTTGTTTTAATTCGAGTTTTTGTTTTAATTCTCGTATTTTTATTTTAAAATTTGCGATTTTATCTAAAAAATCAATCTTTTTTGTTTTAATCGAATTTATCTCTTTTTCAATCAGGTTAAACTTTTTTCCTTCAAAGTTTAAATTTTCATCATACAAATCACGTTTTCCAGCTACGTTTTCAATGTCTTTCTCCAAGGTCCCGATTGTACTCTTTTGTTCATCAAGTGCGCTTTTTAAATTTTCCATCCTGATTTTCAAAGAGGAAAGTTTCGAAATGTAATTTGCATATTTACCCACTAACCTAGCCTCTGTTTCCACTAACGTATCATCGGACGCGCGCATTGTTAGATCCGAAAGCATCTTGTTATTTTCTTCTATTTCTACTGATAATTGGGAATCATTGATCTCATTCAATACAATCAATAGCGAGTCAACATTTTCAAGCAAGTTATTCACTCGCTTCAGCTGATCTGATTTCTCCAAATCGGCGCAAGCGAATAAAAGGCAACACAAAAACATACAAACGAAAATTCGCATAAATAAAATTAAGGAATATCTGTTGGATTAGAAAAGTATTGACAGAAATTAACGGCAAAAGGCATTTTTAAAATAACATTCCAATATCAAGGTTATTAACAGAAATCATTTTTTTCTTCCACAAATTAAATCTAGCTTCGTCATAGATACAAAAGTTACCCCTCATTTTTTGCTGAAAAAGAATAGATACACAGTGTGTTATAATTTCTGTGTTTGTGCGTTTGTAACCCCGAAATAAATAATATATGAAAAGTGTTTGGTTTAAAAAAGTTGCTGAACCGTACGGTTGGATGGGAAATATGGCTCCGTATCCAATCAAGTATGCCGGAAAGACCTGGCGAACGAGTGAAGCCTTGTTTCAGTCGCTGAGGTATGCCGATACGGCGATTATTGAACAAATCCGCCAACAAAAAAGTCCGATGGGAGCGAAATTAGTTGCAAAAAGTTCAGTGAATATTGTTCACAGGGTGATTGATGCAATGTTCCCTCAAGATGTCGCAAATATGGAAATGTGCGTGCTATTGAAGTTTCAACAACATCCCGATATAGCCAAGCTTTTAAAAGCCACTGCTCCAAATCCTATTTATGAGGACGCAACAAATAGAAAAAAAGTGAACGATTTATTTTGGGGCATGCACCGGGACCCAAATAATCCTGAACAACCAATCCAAGGACAAAACACAATGGGTGAAATTTTAATGCGAGTAAGAGCAATTATTTAGAATCAACCAAAAAACAAAGTGCCACCGTTTTCATCAACGGTCATTTGAACTTCCTTTCCAAAAATTAATGCTCGGTTGTCGTCAATATGTCCCGCAGGAAAATCGAAACAAATCGGAATCTTCTTGAACGTAAAATGTTGTAACACGATTTCTTCAACTGTCATTCCAAAAGGAATCGTAGTATCTTCCAATTCGGTCATACCACCAATGACCAATCCTTTTATTTTATCCAAAGCGCCGCATTTTTTCAATGCGAAAAACATTCTGTCTAAATGGTAATAGTGCTCTGCTAAATCTTCTAAAAATAAAATAGCATCTTCGAAATTATAAGCATCATCGGTGCCAATCAAACTGTAAACAATACTCAAATTTCCACCAATTAATTTTCCGGAAGCAGTTCCAACTTTATTATTGGAATTGTATGGGCTATGAATATGGTAAGGTGTTCCTGTTATCGCAGAGAACAAGGTCTCAAACGTTTCTGGTGAATTTTTCTCAAAATTCAAGGACATCGTTCCGTGTATGCATTGCACCCCAAGATTATAAAGCCTATGATGAAAAACGGTAATATCACTGAAACCAATGAGCCATTTTGGTTCTCTAAGCATATTTGCCCATCTAATTCCATCCAGAATTCGAACACATCCATAACCACCTCTGGCGCATATAATCGCTTTTACCTCAGGATGATCGATGCCGTATTGTAAGTCTGCCATTCGTTCTTCATCTGTTCCCGAAAAGTAGTTGTATTGACCAAAACAATGTTTGCTGATTTCAACTCGGAACCCTTGTTTAATGAAAAAATCGCGTGTGTAAAATACAGGTGGTTCATCAATCGCTTTTGCGGGAGCTGTAATGTAGATCAAGTCTCCTTTTTTAAGTGGTTGAGGTGCTATCATTTCTTGGATCTTTGAATGATGGTTTCTGCAATCAAAAAATCAAAAGGTGTTGTAAGCTTGATGTTTTCCTCATTGCTTTCTACAAGATGAATGGTATATCCAATTTCCTCCACAAGACACGCATCATCAGTTACTTTATCGTGATAAGTCTGTTCATACGCTTTATGAAGTACTTCTGCTCTAAAACATTGCGGTGTATGAACCAAACGATAATTAGACCGATCAACGGCATTGGTTGAATTTTCACTCGACTGTCGAAGTGATTCCTTTAAGTTGAGCACTGGAATAACTGCCTCATGCTCATTCAATGCTGAAAAACAACGCTCCAGCGTCTCAAAACTAACAAAAGGCCGAACGCCGTCGTGCACAGCAATGACAGATCCTGAACATCTTTTTAATGCATTTTGAATCGAATGGTAACGTTCTTCTCCTCCATTTACAACGATGTGGGGCACGCGACAATAATACTTATCAATGACTGTTTCCCAATAACCTCGCCATTCGTTTGGAAGAGTTAGGATGATTTCAATTGTTGGATCGTATTTAAAAAACAATTCCAACGTATGAACCAAAATCGGCTTCCCACTAAGCACTAAAAATTGCTTAGGTAAGTCACTTCCCATTCGTTTGCCAATTCCACCGGCGGTTATAATTACAGATTTTTGCATCTTTATTCAAAAATAGTAAAATACATCTGCATAATTTTTTGTTTTTGTAAAATGTTTGAGATTCTCGACGCGATTTGACCTAACTTTGTCTTATGTTAATCGGACAGGATTTTGATAAACTGGAAATTCAACTTTTTGGACTAATCATCCAAGAACCAAACGGAGTAATTTCAGATCTTGTCATGTCCATTGTTAGTATCATTTTGGGAATTCTATTAATTCGTAAATATGGTAAAAGTGAATTCGAAAAATGGTGGATTGCTTTTTTTATGCTATACGGCATCAGTGCTTTTCTAGGTGCTTTTGGTCACGGATTTTATCATTATTTTGGTGCACTTGGCAAAGTCCCAAATTGGCTTACCGGAATACCAATCGTCTATTTCAATGAATTGGCTATGATCTCTTTAATAGAAGATTTAAAAAGAAAAAAAACGCTCAAATTTTTGGCTTTATCCAAGATGGTTGTAATTTATGTGATTTTCGCATGGATTTGTTTTACTGTTCCAATTAATGAAAAGCCCAAAATTCCTTTTTTACCAATCGCTTTTAATACGATTTTAGGTGTTGTGCTTAGCGCAGGTGTCTTAGGATATCAATTCTACAAAAAAGAAAGGTCATTCAAGCACATTGTAACTGGCGTAATTATAATGGTTCCGAGTGCTTTCGTTTTTTTGATTAAAATCAACCCAGCTCAATGGTTTGATAAGAATGACTTGTCCCATTTGTTATTAACGGCAGGAATTATTTTCTTTTATCTTGGGATTGTTAAAGTGAAAAAATCAGGATTTCTGAATCGACAGATTACCACTTAACGGATATTTTACCCATCGATTGACCTTCTTCCAATAATTGATGTGCTTTCGCAATTTCAGAATACTCAAAACAACCTCCTGAAATTACTTTCAATTCGCCTTTTTGAAATAAGTCAACAACTTCCTTTAAGCAATTTTGAATAGTATGTGGTCGATTGTCTGCGATTTTCAGCATATTCACCCCAAGAATGTTCTTGGAAAGCATCATTAATTTTATTGGAAGCAATAGTCCCATTTTTCTCAGAAAATTGAGCGTTGAGAAGATTCCAAACTTAGCTCCAGCCATTTCTGAACCACCGAAAAGGAATAAACGGCCACCTGAGCCAAGTAATGACAAGTCTTTTTTCATGGTTGATCCCGCCACAGGATTGAAACTGGCATCAAGTCGATCTCCTTTTAGAATTCGTTTTATCTCCTCGCTATAATCCACTTTATTATAGTTCAAAGCATAATCTGCCCCTAGCCCCAAAACAGCATCTATTTTCTTATCGCTTCCAACTTTAGCAATTACGGTTGCTCCTCTTCGCTTACACAATTGAATGAGAATGCTTCCAACGCCACCGGCTGCTGCGTGAACGAGCACATTATCTCCCTTTTGGATGGGCGCTAAAACGTCGGACATGTAATAAGCGGTAACAGCTTGAGTGCATAAAGCCAAAGCGGTTTCAAAAGGGACTTCACCAATTTCAACTACAGCGTAGTGTTTTGTGATTACGTGTTTACTGTAACCACCGAACCGGCAGAACCCTAAGACACGCTTACCAACTAAATTTGAATCAGCGCTGGAGCCTACTTGAATGATTTTTCCAACAACTTCATAACCAACCACACATGGAAACGGCGGCGCTTCGCGATAAAGGCCATTGCGAGCCATTACATCTGCATAATTCAATCCAAATGCTTCGCTCTCAATTAAAACCTCCTCATTTTCTAGCGAGCGTAACGTCGTTTTTCTGAGTTCAAATGCTATTTCAGGTTTTCCTTTCTTGAGAAGGAAGATGGCTTCTGTTTCAAACATATAATTTAGAATCGAGCTGTAATTCCGCCCATCACTTGAATTGGTTGAACAGGGTAATTATACCAACGGTAATAGCGCTGACTTGCTAAATTATTTACTTGTAAGAAAGCTGAAATTCGTTTGTTATAGCGGTATTCCAATCCAAGATTGATGTCGGCAATGAATCCTAAATTTTGATAGTATTGATTATTTTCTTCAAAGACATTTTTCCCTGGTGCATAAACAAGCGCCTTTCTTCCTCCTTCGAGATTCGCATCAAGATTTACTAAAAACTTATCGTATAAATTGTAAGACCCTCTCAATAAAAATTGGAAATTCGGAAGGTTCCAGGCAAATGCTTGATTTTTCGTTTCGTAAGAGAAATACCTGGCGATTGCGTCGATTTTAATTTTTTCATTCAACTGATACGCCAGGCTACCTTCAACTTTCGTAAGGTTCATCGTGTCGTAAATTATCCCAAATTTATTTCCAATCGAGTATAAGGTATCGGTAACAAAAAGTGCTTTATTCATCACTTTGGCGAAACTTGCATTAACGTTGAAGCTAATCTTTTTGGTGATGGTTCCTTTGAATCCCCCGAAAATGTCAAAAGGCGTATTTTCATTTGCCAATCTGGTATTTACCAACATAAATTGATTTTCATCCGATAATGAGCGAAACGAAGTTTGTTTCAATCCTCCTTTGATTCCAACAAATGGAATGAAAATATCATTGAAAAGGGAGTATTTGAACTCGGCTTGAGGAAAAACGTAAGCTTTTGCTTTGTCGTGAATGTCAATCGAAATAGTTACGCCGATTTCTGCTTTGAGTTTATCATTGAACATTTGAGTCAATACGCCTGGCTGAAAGTAAATGATTGTGTTATTGTTAACTAACCCAGAGTCGATAGCCGTTAAAACGGAGTCTCGAATTCCGTAGCGATATCCGTTGTATCGAACACCTAACTTGGCATAAAACGTTTCAGATCTGTATTTGTA
>JBILIY010000067.1:0-6186 GCA_044368815.1 Crocinitomicaceae bacterium | reverse complement strand
TCCTCGTCGCAAATTAAACGGATCGGCATAGGTTGTAAACGGATTCATGTCCGCCGAACTTGCGCGTGTAATTCGTTTGCTGTAACTCAATCCAATCTCCGTTTTCTCCGCAAGCGAATATCGGATATGCGCAGAAGGGAAATAATTGAAATAATCATTGACAATGCGAAGCGTATCCGTTAATAAATTCGGGATTTGATAGGCTTGTTCCAATCGAATTCCTCCTTGGTATTTGAATTTACCGATTTGCTGACCAAAAATCCCGTAAACACTGTAAATCTGCTCGTCGTAACGGTAATTGAAATTCGCCAAAGTATCTTCAAACCATTGATTTGTAACACTATCCTGTGTTTCTGAAATTGGATTCACGGCTTGCTTAGCAATGATTGCTTTTGCTCCGGTTTCCATTCGGGCATTAATTTTTGGAAAGGTATACGTGTAATCAAATTGGAGGTTCGTAATGTTATTCTTTTCGTTGTTGAATAATTGTTGATTCAAATCCCTTTTGTTACTCAAACTGGAATCAGGGTTGTAATAAATGCTTTGATAATATCCTTGAATCGATTCATTTCCAAAAGATTGACTAAAATCAAACACATAATTTCCACGATCATCTTTCAAGTCGTGACGACAGTTCAAATTCACATCGTAGTTTTTCTGCTGCGTTGGATCATACGAAATTCGTCGCCATAGATCGGTGTAAGTGGTAGGTTGAGTATAAACATTGCTCCATAAATCTCCAGTTCGATCCCTTCTTCCTACATTTCCTGTAGCCGAAAAAGCGAGCGTATTTCTTCCTTTCAAGAAAAAATCTGCTCCCAAGCGAAACGTATTACCAGAATTTAAATCTGTACCCGTTCGATTTTGGTCAACCATCAGGCTAGTTCCAGTATCGAATGTTTGTCGAATGAATGAGGTGTTATTTCTGTAACCATCCAAATAACGGTAGTTGTAAATTCCGTAAACATTCACCCAACCATTTCTGTAACTGAGTGATGCATTTCCTTCGGCTACGTTTCCACCCGCTAAATCGCCTGAACCGAGATTAACCGAAACAGAACCATTTAATCCTTTCAGTTTATTCTTTTTCAATACAATGTTAATAATTCCAGAAGTTCCATCTGGATTGTATTTCGCGGAAGGATTCGTCACGATTTCGATTCGTTCAACAGAACCTGCTGGTAACGCATCCAATAAGGATTTTCCATTTCCACCTGATAAAGAACTTGGACGACCATCAATTAATATCGTTACGGTTCCCTCTCCCCGCAACATCACGTTTCCATCTTGATCCACTTCTACCGAAGGCAAGCGGTTTAAAATATCATTGGCAGTTCCTCCTTTAACCGAAAGATCCTCAGCAACATTGTAGATTTTTTTGTCAATTCCAGTTGTAAGCACATCTGATTTACCAACAACTTTGACTCCTTCAAGCGCCACTTCTTTTGCAGAGCTCAATTTTATCGTTCCAGCATTAAACAATTTTGTTGTCGCTGAAATCGTCACAGGAGAAACAAATTGCGTTTCGAATCCAGAAATACTAATTCTCAAAATAAAAGAACCATAAGCCAAGTTTTCCAAGTTAAATTTACCTTCAGAATCCGTATAAACTCCGGCCAAAACAGATGAATCCTTAGAAGAAAGTAATTTTATGGAAACATATTCCAGTGACTTTTCCGTTTTATCTTGAATTACCCGACCTATAAGTATCCCATCTCCATTTCCCGATTTATTTTGAGCTCGAACGAATGAACAGAAAATCAAGAAAAATAACAGTATGTATTTTACAGTTCGCATTTAGACTGCAAAACTAAGCAT
Organism: Crocinitomicaceae bacterium; assembly: GCA_044368815.1. GTDB lineage: Bacteria > Bacteroidota > Bacteroidia > Flavobacteriales_D > Crocinitomicaceae > UBA952. The sequence goes on along the minus strand of JBILIY010000067.1, from coordinate 4,368 downwards.
TTCAAAGGATAAACGAAGATTTGCGGAATTGAACACAGAAAAACTTGATTAAAGGCAAGTCTTAGAAAATTATCATTTCGTTTGTCGAAAATTTACTTACTTTTGCGTTTCAAAATAATTTAATATGTTAGAAAATTTAAGTTTTGACCTGATTAAATCAAAATTTAATTCCGATAAGAAATTCAAATTAGGCACATATATCGTCGGCGGAATTGTTGGTTTGTTTTTAGTTTTTCTTCTTTACAGACAATTTATGTGGGTTCCTGCCAATGAAAAATCAAACGATGGTTGGTGGGTCGCAATGAACTACATATCAAAAGATTCTACTGATCAAGCAATAAAAACGTTGGAACCTTTCGTTCGAAACTATGATGGTAAGACAGGTGGAGAAATTGGTCAATATTTATTGGCAACTCAGTACATGAAGAAAGGTCAATTCAAAAAAGCGTTGGATAACTTAGAGTCTATTGACTTGGACGATACGTATTTGAGCGTTTTCGCTGTTGGTCTTCAAGGTGATTGCCTTTCTGAAATGAAAAAATTTGACGAAGCCGAACATCAATATGTTACTGCCGCAGAAATGGAAGAAAATGAATTTACGAGCCCAATGTATTTATTCAAAGCAGGTTTATGTGCTGACAAATTGAAGAAATTTGACAAAGCAACTGAGTACTACACAACCATCAAGGATAAGTATCCAACTTATGCTTCTCAAAAAACAATTGAGAAATACATCGCTCGATCAAGCAATAACATTGTAAAATAAGATGGCGACAGCCAACCGAAATTTATCAGAATATAATAAGGAAGAAATTCCAAATGGTGCCGATTTTAAAGTCGGCATCGTTGTTTCTGAATGGAATGATCAAATTACCTTTAATCTTTTAAAAGGAGCAAAACAAGCTCTATTGGAGAATGGAGTTTTAGAGCAAAACATTCTGATTCAATATGTTCCGGGCGCTTTTGAATTGGCATTAGGTTCTCAATATTTTTTAGAAAATGGCGAATTGGATGGCATCATTGCAATAGGCGTTGTCATTCAAGGAGAAACGAAACACTTTGACTTTGTTTGTTCAGGAACAACTCAAGGAATTATGGACGTTATGTTGAAATACAATAAACCAGTGGCTTTCTGTGTTTTGACCGACAACAACATCCAACAATCAATCGACCGTTCAGGCGGAAAGCACGGAAACAAAGGAATTGAGGCGGCGATTGCCTGCATGAAGATGATTTCCAACAAACGATTATTTAATCTCTAAAAAAAAATAAAATGACCTTAATCAAATCGATCTCCGGAATTCGAGGAACTATCGGTGGAAAAGTAGATAATGCCCTTACTCCTATTGACGCCGTTAAATTCGCAGCAGCTTATGGAACTTGGTTAATCAACCGAAATCCTAACACACGATTAAAAGTTGTAATTGGACGCGATGCTCGAATTTCTGGACAAATGATTTCTGATTTGGTAATTTCAACCTTGGTAGGTTTGGGAATAGATGTTGTGAATTTAGGATTATCAACTACGCCGACAGTCGAAGTCGCTGTTCCAATTGAAAATGCACACGGAGGGATTATTTTAACGGCAAGTCACAACCCGAAGCAATGGAACGCATTGAAATTATTGAACGAAAAAGGAGAGTTTATTTCAGGGAAAGACGGTGAAGAAGTTCTTCGAATTGCCACGGAAGAATCCTATAATTTCGCAGATGTAGATAGTCTTGGAGTTGTCACTCAGAATGATTCATACATGCAAAAGCACATCGATGCAATTTTAGCTTTGCCACTAGTTGATAAAAATGCAATTGAAGCTGCGAACTTCAAAATCGTTGTTGATGCTGTGAATTCGAGTGGTGGGATTTTCGTTCCTGCCCTGCTTCGCGCTCTTGGCGTGAATCAAATCACAGAAATGTATTGCGAACCGACAGGACATTTTCCTCACAACCCAGAACCACTTCCAGAGCATTTAACCGATTTATCAGATGAAATTAAAAAAACTGGAGCTCACATCGGAATTACGGTTGACCCAGATGTCGATCGACTAGCATTGGTATGCGAAGATGGAAGTATGTTTGGAGAAGAATATACGTTGGTGGCTTGCGCGGATTACGTAATAAAACACACACCGGGCGCAACCGTTTCAAACCTCTCCTCTACCCGAGCACTAAGAGACATTACTGAAGAAGCTGGGCAAACTTATGCTGCAGCCGCTGTTGGCGAAGTAAATGTGGTCGTAAAAATGAAAGAAGTAAATGCTGTAATAGGTGGCGAAGGAAACGGAGGAATTATCTATCCTGAATTACATTACGGAAGAGATTCATTGGTTGGTATTGCCCTGTTTTTAAGTCATTTGGCGCATGAGAAAAAACCGCTATCTGAATTAAGAGATTCGTATCCAAAATACACCATTTCAAAGAATAAAATCGAATTAACTCCTGAAATCAACGTAGACGAAATACTCGTGAAAATGGCGCAAAAATATGCTGATGAGGAGATAGACACTACTGACGGAGTTAAAATCTACATTGGTAAGGAATGGGTGCATTTACGAAAAAGTAATACAGAACCGATAATACGAATTTATTCTGAAAGTAAAAGTGCTGCAGATGCAGATGCCTTGGCTGAACGAATTATTGGGGAGATTAAGAGTTTGATTTGATCTTTTATGAAGTAACCTGTACAAAAGAATTTGTAGTTGCTCGTTCTATATAGATGAATATTTTTGGGAAAAATTTGTACAAAAGTTTAGAGCAACATATTTTCGTTACTCAGAATTAATTTGATTTTGATTAATCATTCTTAAAATATTGCATGAGCATATAAGTAAAAATAAATCCTGAACTTAATCCTTCAATAAAAATCAGTCCAAAAACAATTAATGAAGTAACAGTGTTTGATTTCTCGTATCCAAATGATATTTTTTCTTGTAATAAGTTCAGAAATGAAGGATCAATTAAGAATTCATAAAACAACATGAAAAAATTGAGTATTAAAATTGAGACTATGGTAACGATAATACCAATTTTTAATCCTTCGAGATATTTTAGCTCTCCTGAAAACAATTTGATTTTTTTTATTGAATACATGAGTCCAAAAAATAGAAAAATCATATTTAAATAATGTAAATCAAGATTTCTGTGAAAACCAAAAATCTTCATTATTAAAAAATAGGTTATCAAACTTAAGCCTGTGTAAAATCCAAATTTGATGGATTGAATAGTAATCTTTCGCGGATCCATAATAAGACAAAATAAATTAAGCCTACTCATTTGGCTTTTCGGTTTACGCCTCCCTAATTCTTGCTCCATCATAAAAAAAGCATGAATACATTGAAGATTCGAAAATAGGTAGATAAAAATGAGTGATTCTTATACTTTTTATACAATGATTTTGACATTTTTGTTAATCAATTTGGTACCGATATATTGAAGAATTAAAATAACTAGGTATTAAAAATTAGTTCCTTCTGTCAAGAACAATTGTATAATTCTATGTGCGAATAGGATATTGATTCCGGTATTATGAATAGAAACAGATCTAAAATTCTTGTTAAGCGTTTATTCGATAGTAAATTAAAACATAACTAATCATTTCTAGAAACTTAAATTACAAATCAAAAAAAAAGACCGAAAAATCGGTCCTTTATCATTTTCTAAATCGAAAATTTATTTCGCCATTATCTGATCCTCCGACGTCTGAGCAATAGCAGATTTCTCGATTCTTAGCTTAGAACTATCAGATTGAATTAAAACAGTTGACTCAGCAATCTCAAGAATTTTTCCGTGAATCCCGCCAATTGTTACGATTTTATCTCCAGGCTTTAATCCTTCTCTAAATTTCTTTAACTCTTTCTGTTTCTTCGTCTGCGGACGAATCATGAAAAAATAAAATACAAAAATCATCAAAACAACGATGACGATATTCATTGAATTCTTATCCATAACTTACTTTTTTAAAGTTCCTTTAATTGTTACCACGGTTAAACTTGGCTCCGTGTTAGCCAAAATCGTTACTGATTTCGATATTTTCTTTGAAGTTAAATTCTCCGTATTTACCTCAGCTAAAATTTCAGCAGTTTCCCCTGGCTGAAGTGGTTCTTCAGGTTTTTCAGCGACCGTGCACGAGCATGAACCTCTCACCTCTCCAAATACCAATGGATAATCTCCTGTATTTTCTACTTTAAAACGGGCTTTGATAATTTCACCTTTAATTACGGTACCTGCATTAAATTCAGGAGTTACTTCCATGGTTGTTTTTTGACCCACTTCAACTTTTTGCTCTTGTTCGCAAGCAAAGATCATTAAAAGTCCAACAAATGCTAACGTTTTCTTCATATTCATCAAGATAATAAACCTCTACCTATTTTTA
>JBILIY010000066.1:0-6187 GCA_044368815.1 Crocinitomicaceae bacterium | reverse complement strand
TAAAAGAAAAAATTGAAATTTCCCATGTAACCAATTTCTGCTCTTTTGGCTGGGTTCGCTGAATTCGCTGCTTCTTCAATGGCAAAATTGAGTCGATTCACTGTGATAATCGCATCTTCTTTGTCGTCACCATCCAAGTTTTCCTTGTAAATTTTCATCGTATATTTCTCATTCACCGAAATTTGTAACTGAGCCTGCACATGTCTTTTTGCGTAAGAATTCAAATCACCTTTGTCATCCGGAAGTTGACTTTCGTCAATGACATTCGTGTTTTCTTGTTTGCCATCTTCACAGGAAAAGAAAACGAGAAACGAAAGGAAAATGGCTGTGGTTTGTATGAATTTCATAATGCAAAGATAGCTTAGTGAAAATTGAGAAGTTTTAATTTATGGAAATGTCTTTATACTAATAATCCTTTGGGCACGGTTTTATCTCATCTCCATTTTCGTCGTAACAACGATCTTCCCAAATAGTTCCATTACGGTAGTCGGTTTTGCGTCTTAATCTGCCGTTAATATGATATTTTTTACGAATACCTTCATAGTCAACCCCCGTAAAAATGCCCTCGTCATGTATTTTTCCATTATTCCAATAAACTTTATAAGGCCCATAACGATTACCGTCCTTATATGTGAGTTCCTCCCATATTTTTCCGTCATCATAATTAGAGAAAACTATTCCATTAACCTTTTCTTTTGTACCAGTTGTAGTTAATGGATTTTTTAAGACATAATAATACTTATTTCCATCTTGAATTTGAGTAATATCTTCTATCGCATAGCGTTTAACAGCAGTTGAATTATTATTTATACTAGTTTGCTTGGCTGCAGGTTTTAATTTAACTAGTTCATTTTGAACAAGCTTTAAACTATCCGATTTTGTTTTTATTTGCAAGTTAAGAATTGCGATTTCTTGATTTTTTGAGTTTAAGGTATTCTCCAAATTTGTTTTTGTATCACCTAACTCTATTTTCATTTGGTTTAAAAAGTCATTTATCCTATTTTCCTTACTATTTAATTGACTTATAGTATTGTTGAGATTAGCTTTTTCCTTTTCCAAATTCAGAATTTTGCCATCGAGATCTATGATTTTGGTATTTAATTCAGAAATTTTTGAAGATTTGTCCGCGCTTGTTTTTCTTTCCGCACTTAACACTTGATTAATGCTATCAATTCGGTTATTTAAGAGCTCAATTTGTTCTTTTTTAGATTGAGAGAAGCTTAATGCAGATGAAGCAACTAGGAAAAACAGGAGTAGATAATTTCTCATTAATTTAAATTTCAACAAAAATAACATTTTGACTGCTGTTTGAAAATTCTAACTTCATTTTCAGCTTAAAAACCCTATCTTCGCACAACAATTTTTAAACGTATGTCAAAAGAAGTTTACATTATTTCCGCGGTAAGAACTCCGATGGGGGCTTTCATGGGCGGATTGTCAAGTGTTTCAGCAACACAACTCGGTTCAACGGCAATAAAAGGTGCAGTTGAGCGCGCTGGAATTTCAACCGATGCCATCGACGAAGTGTTCATGGGAAATGTATTGCAAGCTGGTGTTGGACAAGCGCCGGCACGTCAGGCTGCACTCGGAGCAGGTTTGAATAAAAATGTTCCATGTACAACCATAAACAAAGTGTGTGCATCCGGAATGAAATCAATCATGTTAGGAGCGCAAACGATTTTAGCAGGTGATAACCACGTTGTTGTCGTTGGTGGAATGGAAAGCATGTCTCAAACTCCACATTACGTAAGTGGTCGAACGGCAACTAAATTCGGTAACATCACGATGTTGGATGGAATAACGAAAGATGGTTTGTTGGATGTCTACAGCAAAGTGCCAATGGGAAATTGCGCTGAATTATGTGCGAAAGAATACAATATCACCCGTGAGGACCAAGATAATTTCGCCATCACTTCTTACACGCGTGCTGCTGAAGCATGGAAAGCTGGAAAATTTAACAATGAAATCGTTCCTGTAGCGGTTCCACAACGTAAAGGAGATCCAATATTGGTTAACGAAGATGAGGAATACAAAAACGTATTTTTAGATAAAATCCCGGGATTGAAACCTGCATTTGATAAAGAAGGAACAATCACAGCTGCAAACGCTTCAACGCTGAACGACGGAGCTTCGGCTTTGGTTTTAGCATCGAAAGAAGCTGTTGAAAAATATGGTTTGAAACCGATTGCTAAAATTGTTTCGTATGCAGACGCAGCGCAAGCACCGGAGTGGTTCACAACGTCTCCTTCATTAGCAGTTCCGAAAGCTTTAGATAAAGCAGGAATGCAAACTTCAGATGTTGATTACTGGGAATTAAACCAAGCGTTTGCTGTTGTCGGATTGGCGAACATGAAAATTTTAGGTTTGGATGCTTCAAAAGTGGATGTGAATGGTGGAGCGGTTGCTCTTGGTCACCCACTTGGAAATTCGGGATCTCGCGTAATTGTTACCTTAATAAATGTATTGAAACAAAATAACGCAAAAATTGGTGGAGCAGCTATTTGCAACGGTGGTGGTGGAGCTTCAGCAATGATTATTGAGAATATTTAATTAAGAAAATAATTGATTTAAGGCTGTTAGATTTTTTCTGACGGCCTTTTTTGACTTGTAAAGTAATGCGTCTTTATCGTTTGAAGTTTGTAATTTGTGTTTTGCCGATTTTTATTCTGTTCACCTTTTGTGTCCGAAAAGAAGAGAAAGTCAAGATAAAATCAACATCTACTTATTTTGTTGAAATGCCATCTCCGAAAAAGAGCTGGGTGAAAAAGGCGAGATATATTTCAGATACATTCTTTTATCGGTTTTTAGCAAATCCTGAGTTTAACGGTCAATTTTTGGTAGCAAAGAACAACAAAATCATCTTTTCCAGATCTGTTGGATTTTCTAATCTTGAGAAACAAATTCCATTAACAGATTCAACGCCTATTCATGTTGCTTCAATTAGTAAAACAGCTACGGCACTTGCGGTCATGCGTTTATGTGACCAAAATAAAATCGATTTAAATCAAAAAGTGAAGCACTACGTTGAAAATTTCCCATTTTCTAACATAAGTGTACATGATTTACTGACTCATCGAAGTGGTTTGCCTCACTATCATTATTTTGTTGATCATTATACGGATCGAACACGATGTTTGAGTAATCAAGACGTTGTGAAATTGATGGTGAAACACAAAATCCCACTGAATTTCAAGCCAAATAGCAAGTTTTCCTATTGCAATACCAATTTTATGATGCTTGCCTTAATTATCGAAAATGCAACGGGGAAAAAATTTCCAAAAGCGATGAAAGAACTAGTTTTCGATCCTTTGGAAATGAAAAATACGTTCATCCTTGATAAAAAATCGATGTTCGATAAAATTTCACAATCGTATAATCACGACAAAAGAAATAGAGAATTCAATCATTTGGATCTCATCTACGGAGACAAAAATATGTACACCACGGTTAAAGATTTGCTTCGAATGAATTTAGGAACTTACTCATCTAAATTTATTTCGATTAAATCTCGAAAAGCCATGTTTAAAGGTTATAGCTACGAAAAAATCGGATCAAAAAACTATGGATTAGGAATTCGAATCATTGAAGAACCAGGGACTCCCGACTTGTTTTATCACACAGGTTGGTGGCATGGGAATCTTGCCATGTTCGCTATGAATCGAAAAGATACTGTTTGCGCAATTGCTATTTCAAATATGCACGATTACAGGACACAAAGAATGAAGTCGCTTATCGATTGTTTGAAGTAGTTATTTTTTTTGTTTAGAAAATTCCAAAAAATAGATAGTTTTGTGAGCTTGTAATGGCTATTTATTTTTTTGTAAAAATAGAGAGCTTAAGTGTTGGTTAATCAAATTAGTATTTTTTGGTAAATGAAATCACAAGTCTATTCAGCTAATTGCAAATTAGAAAGATTAAATAACATCTATTGAGTTTTTAACTTTTCTCAATTTACTTGTATGAATCAAAATAAATATCGTGCTAGATGAAAATAGAATTAAATCGAATCGAGGAACCTTATGTTTTTCAGTTAAAAAATGAAACAGGTGCATTATGTACGTTTGATGCAAATGCAGCTCTTGGTGGTAAAAATAAAGGTTTAACACCTATGCAATTATTGGCTGGATCCCTAGCTGGATGTATGTCCATCGATATTGTTTTGATCTTGCAAAAACAGAAAATTAATCCAAAAGTCTATCAAATTGAAATTGATGCCAAACGAAAAGAGGGAACTCCTTCTCCATTCGAGTCAATTCATTTGATGTTTCATGTAGATGGAAGCGTTCCGCTGGATAAATTGGAACGAGCAATTTTGCTTTCCAAGGAAAAATATTGTTCCGTATCACTTTCGTTGAACCCAAGTATTGAAATCTCACACGAAATAAAAGTTGTTTAATGAGAAAAGAGACCATTGCCATTCGAGGACAAATTGAACGCTCACAATATAACGAGCACGCAGTTCCTCTTTATTTAACGAGTAGTTACATATTTGAAGATGCAGAAGATATGCGTTCTCAATTTGCAGAGGAGAAGCCTGGTGAAATTTATTCCCGTTACGCGAATCCAAATGTACAAGAGTTACTGGATAAAGTTGCTTTATTGGAAGGAGGCGAGTCGGCATGGGCAACGGCATCAGGAATGGCAGCTGTTTTCACAACATTTGCGACTTTTCTTTCTGCAGGAGACGAAATTGTATCAAGTCGTTCCGTTTTTGGATCTACACACCGCTTACTTGTTGATGTGTTTCCTAAATGGAACATCAAGAATACCTATGTTGACTTCAATAATTATTCGGCTTATGAATCAGCAATCACCGATAAAACGAAATTGGTTTACATTGAAACACCGAGTAATCCGGCACTTGATTTAATTGATATTGAACGTTTGGCTGCAATTTGTAAATCCAGAGGAGTTCTTTTGGTTGTTGATAATTGCTTTGCAACTCCCATTTTGCAACAGCCAATTAAATGGGGTGCAGATCTTGTAATTCACTCAACAACCAAATTTATGGATGGTCAAGGGCGAACGCTTGGCGGACTAATCGTTTCTTCAAAAGAGCTAATTGAAAAGGTAAAAGCGTTTGCTCGGCATTCTGGGCCGGCTATGAGTCCCTTTAATGCTTGGGTCATTTCAAAATCAATTGAAACATTGGATGTGCGAATGGAACGCCATTGTAAAAACGCTTTAGAAATTGCTAAACGATTATCCACTTTATCAGGAATTTCATGGGTCAAATACCCGTTCTTGTCGTCCCATCCAGATTATGAAATCGCAAAAAAACAAATGTCTGCTGGGGGTGGATTGGTTTCTTTTGAACTTGCTGGAGGTCTTGAATCAGGAAGACAATTTTTAAACAAATTGAACTTATTTTCGCTGACAGCCAACCTTGGAGACACGAGAAGCATTGCCACGCACCCGGCATCTACCACACACTCTAAATTAAGTCCGGAGCAGCGCCATGAAGTCGGAATCAGTGATGGGTTGATTCGTTTATCAATAGGTTTAGAAAACATTGAAGATATTTGGGAAGATATTTTTCAAGCATGTCAGGGTTAACAATTGTTTTGAAACATGAGTTTTATTTTTTAAGTGAGCTCAGTTGTTTTATAGATGGAAGCGTCATATCATTGAACTAACAAGAATTCGATTAAATGTCTGTGTTGATTAACAATTTTTGAAGTTAAATATTTCATACATTTGTTTACTCATGCTATCCAAAAAATCGAAATACGCTATTAAAGCACTTGTTTCACTAGCGAAACACTTTGGAGATGGTACACCTTTAAAGATTTCAACTATTGCTGAGGAGGAGAATATTCCAAGAAAATTTTTAGAGGCCATTTTGGTAGAGTTGCGCAATAATGGACTTGTTCATAGTAAAATGGGGGCGACAGGAGGTTATACTTTAGCGAAGCATCCGGAAGAAATAGTCTTAAGTCATGTAATTCGTATTTCTGGAGGTCCTATTGCGATGCTTCCGTGTGTCAGCTTAAATTTCTACGAAAGTTGCGAAGAATGTCCCAATGAACAAATTTGTGGATTACGGGATGTTATCCTAGAAGTGCGCGAGGCTACAATCAAAATTCTTTCTAAAACTTCTCTTTCTGATATTCTACATAGGGAAGAAGTTCTTAAAAATCAAATAGATTTGAATTGATTTTGTCCTATAGAAATAATAGGAGTGTAA
>JBILIY010000365.1:0-6218 GCA_044368815.1 Crocinitomicaceae bacterium | reverse complement strand
GAAATAAAGAAAGGAGTTCGTGGTGGCGATTGCATTCAAATTGTCAATACGCGTGAAAATCAAAATTGTGGTAAAATCTATTATGAAAGTAAACGAACAAAAGATTTTTCTGCCGGTTGGATTCAAAAATTGAAAGGCGACATGCGTGAAAAAGATGCTGATATTGGAGTGATTGTTACGGAGGTAATGCCCACTGGAATGGATCGCATGGGAATGAAGGACGGAATTTATGTTTGTACTTATGAAGAGTTTAAGGCGTTGAGTGGCGTTTTGAGAGAAACAGTTATTCAAGTGAACAATGCATTAGGTTCGCAGGTAAACAAAGGAGACAAAATGCAAATGTTATACGATTACCTAACGAGTAATGGTTTCCGAATGGCTATAGAAGCAATTGTTGAAGGGTTTTCCGCTATGAAGGCTGGACTCGAAACTGAGAAACGATCTATGCACCGCATCTGGAAAGAACGTGAAAAGCAAATTGAAAAGGTGATTTACAATACCATTGAAATGCATGCCTCTATTCGTGGGATTGCGGGAAATGCTATTCAGGCTGTAAAAGCGCTTGAATTACCTAGTGATGAAAATGATGATGATGAACGAGTTGAAAGCTTGTGAGTTAATAGTGTAAAGTTAAGAGATGAATTGTAGTTGAATGAAATATATGCAATTGCAAAAAATCTAAACTTTTATCTTTTAACCCTTAACTTTATTTTTCATGATTACAATTAAAAACAAATCCTACTTAGGTTCCAACAACCGCGAAAGTCTTATTGATTTTGAGATTCCCGAAAATTTCAATGAAGAAATCATTGTTTTCGTTCACGGATTTATGGGTTTTAAAGATTGGGGTGCGTGGAATTTAGTTCAAGATTTTTTCACAAAAAACGGTTATGGATTTTGCAAGTTCAATCTTTCACACAATGGCGGGACCATCGAAAATGGAATCGATTTCCCGGATGAAGAAGCTTTCGGCTTAAACACCTACTCAAAGGAATTGAACGATGTAATTTCAGTTATTGATTGGATTCAGAATCAAATGGTTTCCTATAAAAAGATTCATTTAATTGGTCATTCAAGAGGTGGTGGAATTGCACTGCTAGCTGCTAACATGGATAATCGAATTTCAAGCGTCACTTCTTGGGCAGGAATTTCAGATATTGGTTCGCGATTTCCTTCTGGAAAAGAATTAGAAGAATGGGGACTTTCGGGAGTTCGTTACATTCAAAACGGAAGAACAAAACAGAATTTACCTCAGTACTTTTCGCTTTTTGAAGACTTCAGAGAAAATCAAGAAAAGTTAAGCATTGAAAAAGCATGTGAAAACTTAAAAATTCCAGCTTGTGTTATTCATGGGAGAAACGATACTTCTGTTTCCACAAGTGAAGGTGTGCTTAATGCGCGACGATTAAATGTTCCAATACACATAATTGAAAATACTGATCACGTTTTTGGTGCGTCGCATCCTTGGGAACTGGATCAACTACCAACGGAATTAGAAAAAGTTTGTGCGAAAACAATTGAGCATTTCAATAATCTCACCTTAACATAGGGTTAACATTTATTTAAATTACTTAACTTCGTGGCTCTTTAAATTGAATCATTGAAAAACTATATTTTAATTGGATTTATATTATGTCTGCGCTTTGTTGGAAATTCCCAAGTAGATCACTATGAAACAATAGTGTATGACACTTCTTCTTGGCGCTACATCGTACCGACGGCTTCCACTTCCATGAATTGGATTCAACCAAGTTTTAACGCCTCAGCTTGGAGCTTTGGAAATGGAGGTTTTGGATTTGCTGATGGAGATGACAATACCACAATTCCTACATCTTCAATTTCCGTTTTTGTAAGAAAGGAGTTTTCTATCAGTGACCTTTCTGTTATTAAAAAAGTCATCCTAAACATGGATTATGATGATGCATTTGTTGCTTATGTGAACGGAATAGAGATCGCCAGAAATGGAATAACCTCAACAGGGCAACCTGTTTATAATCAATTTGGCGAAATTTCACACGAAGCCAAATTGTATCAAAATCAATATCCCGATCAATTTTTATTTGATATTCTTGATTTTCCGGCAACGCTTGTTCAAGGGAACAATGTTCTATGTGTTGAGGTTCACAATCAAACGGCAACTTCTTCGGATTTAACGTGTCGTCCATTTCTTAGTGTTGGCGTAAATACAACCGTTACAACATATTCCCCAACTCCGTCGTGGTTTGTTGCACCTGTAACTTTCTATACTTCAACTTTACCAATTGTGGTATTGAATACAGATGGTGTTGAAATCCCGGATGAACCAAAAATTCATGCTACGATGGGAATAATTTACAATGGAGATGGAAATACAAATTCCATTTCGGATCCATTTAATGAGTTTTATGGTGAAATAGGAATTGAAAGAAGAGGCTCTTCCTCAAACGGTTTCCCAATGAAATCGTATGGATTAGAAACTTGGGGACCTGATTCATCAAATTATAATGCTTCAATTTTCGATTTCCCTAGCGATAATGATTGGATTTTGTATGCGCCCTACACTGACAAAAGTTTGATTCGAAATGTTTTAACCTACCACATTGGAAATCAAATGGGAAATTATTCGCCAAGAACAAAATTATGTGAGGTTGTTCTTAACGATGAGTATATTGGTGTTTATGTTTTCATGGAACGAATCAAGGTTAATCCAGGAAGAGTTAATATTAATCCGGTTTTACCGCAAGACACATTGGAAAATGAGCTAACAGGCGGCTATATCGTAAAAATAGATAAAACAACTGCTGGTGGAATTATTGCCTGGACTTCACCATATACGGCAAGTGCACCAAGTACAAATGCAATACGATATCAACTTCATGATCCAGAAATTACGGAGATAAATCCTACGCAATTGTCTTATATTGAGGATTATATTACGGCATGGGAAGATACCTTATCAGGTGTTAATTTTTCAGATCCCATTAATGGATTTAGAAAGTTTATTGATGTTCAATCCTTTATAGATTTCATGTTGGTAAATGAATTGTCAAAAAATGTAGATGGATATCGAATATCTACGTTTTTACACAAGCAACGGTTTAGTGAAGGAGGAAAACTGGTGGCAGGACCCCTTTGGGACTTTAATTTAGGTTGGGGTAATGCAAATTATTGTTACGGTGGTGATACAACAGGTTGGGAAATTGATTTTAATAATTATTGTGCAGGAGGTCTTGACAACCCTTTTTGGTGGAAACGAATGTTACAAGACTCTGCCTATGCAGATCAAGTTAATTGTCGTTGGTTTAGTTTGAGAAACGGTGTTTTAAGCAACGAATATCTGCTGAATTATATAGATAGTTTAGCAGCCGTATTGGAAATCCCAGCATCAAGAAATTATAATAAGTGGCCTATTTTGGGTGCCTATGTTTGGCCAAATAACTTTATTGGACAAACGTATCAGGAAGAAATTAATTACATGAAATCTTGGACTGTCGGAAGATTAAACTGGCTGGATAACAACATGTTTGGGTCTTGTCCAAATCTTGGAGTAAATGCTGTCACAAAAGAAGACATCCTATTTTATCCAAATCCGAGTAATTCAGTTGTTAAAATCAAAGGATTAGCTCAGTCAGATGTGCTGCGTATTACGGACATTTTTGGAAGGGTAATTATGGAGCAACCTATAAATAATCACGTACAAATTGATGTGTCTGGATATGAACGTGGTCTATACATTTTTGAATTAAAACAACAGAAAATAAAATCCAAAATCTTAATTAAATGAGCATGAAACAATCTATCTTACTCTTATTATTAATCGTAGTTTTCTCCTCTTGTAAGAAAATTGAAGGGCCTGGAGGAACGTCAGCAATCCGTGGAAAATTAGTTGGACAGGATTTTTCTTTCGGTGATAAAGAAGTAACAACTATATCTTTTTCTTCTGGTGCAACGCTTGAACACGGCGATTATTGGCTCTTAAATTCAACAGATAGTTCGAAACTTTACTATATCTATTACCAAAATCCAAGTTGGATTTCATCTGCCGACCCACAATTGCAAGGAAGAATTGGTATTGCAGTAAGTTTTAATTACAGCGATTCGAACCTTGAATTAGCTCAACGAACTTTGGACTCGTTAAATCAACAAAGTGATTTACCATTCGTGCTTTCTTTGACACAAGATATTTTAACTGTAACTTCCAAGTTTTCCGGAGAAGTGGTGGATGCAGATGATTATACAACACCTTTCTCAGTTGATGTGACGAATCAAGGGACTCCAAATTTGATGGGAGATTCTTTCGGAAGAGCGGGAGAACGTGTTTACATTATCTACGGAGATAATACGTATTCAGCGAATTCTGTTCGAACGGATGAAGAAGGAAAATTTTCATTCGAAGGATTGCAAATTGGCACCTACACAATTTATGCCTTATCTGAGGATACAATCCAAAATGGCAAATTCAATCGAATTTCAAAAACCGTTGAAATTACAGAAAAGAAACAAATTGTAGATGGTGGTGTATTCGGTGTTTTTTATTAAAAGGTTTTTCATTTGCATTGGAATCACATTGATTTCCAATTCGTTTTACAGTCAGGTTTCAACTTGGATGGGAATTGGAATTAGTCATTCTTTCCATAAAATGTTTAATGCGGAATTGGATTATGAATATCGTTTAAAAAATACGCGTGAATTTGATAAATCCAATGTGGAGTTGAAGTTTTCTCAAAATTGGTATAAAGGAATTGAGACATTTGTCAAATACAGAAATTCAATCGTTGGAAACAGAAATAGCGGTTTAAATTTAAAGCCATTTACTTATGATAATCGCGTAAGTTTTGGACTAGATATTTCTTTTCTAAAGTTTTTAATTATCAAGCGGACAAAGCTAAATTGGGTAATTACGCAACAATTTGATAGTTATCAGTTCAAACGTAATTCGAGTATGTTGAGAAATAAAATTCTCTTCAAACATGACGTCAAAGATTTTCCACTCTCTCCATTTGTTTCAGTGGAACACTTTTACAGGTGGAACCGTGATATTGTTTATGCAGATGATGAAATCATAATCTCAGGAGGAACTAATGCTTGGCGTTATTTTATCGGAACAGACATTGAAATTTCCAAAAAACAGCGATTAATGATTTCTTTAGGTTTAAGAGATCGAATTCTTTCTGCCAATGATGCCTTTATTCTTCGGATCAATTATAAGATTTCTATTTAATTTAAGGAGTTTTAGTCCTCAATCACAATCGCAACTGAATCAACATCACCATTAATAGGTGGTGTTAGTTTCGTGATTTTTACAGATAATTCTAAAACGCCTTTCAATTCAGTTTTAATGCGAGAGAAAATGCGCTGACCAACTGTTTCAATCAATTTCGAACGAATCGCCATTTCTTCTTTGACAATCGCATTTACGTATACGTAATCTACCGTTTTAGATAAATCATCGTTTTTTGCAGCTTCTGAAAAATCGGTAATAATGGTTATATCAACGACATAATTACCTCCAATTCTAGCTTCTTCTTCCAAGCAACCGTGGAAGGCGTATAACTTAATGCCGTTAACCTCGATTTTATGCTTCATTCAGTATTTCAGTGATTTTCTTTAAACCAAGTTCGATTCGGGCAACAACTTCATCTTTACCAAGAAATGCTGAAATATCAAACATTCCAGGACCAGCTCCAACACCAGTCACGGCTAAACGGAAAGGCAACAAAACTGCACCAATTCCCATTTGCTTGCGCTCCAAAAACGCCTTGAACGCGGTCTCAACATTGGCTGAATTGAAATCACTGATTTGAGCAAGTTCATTTTTCCATTCTTCAATGACTGCTGTCGTTTCCGGTTTCCATTTTTTAGTAATCGTTTCCCGGTCAAAAATGGTCGGACGAGCCAACAGATAAGCGCCATCCGTTAAAATATCCTGAGCGAAAGTAGCACGCTCTTTCATCAAATGACAAACAGCTTTTAGTGTTTCGAAATCGTATTCATTCTCAGAAATCTCTTGTAATTTTAACGCGATTTCGTCATCGGATTGTGCTCGTAAATATTGCTGCTGAAACCATTTCGTTTTTTCAGGATCAAATTTGGCTCCCGCTTTCGAAACGCGGTCTAATGAAAATGCTTCAACTAACTCATCTAAGGTAAATATTTCTTGTGTCGTACCTGGATTCCAACCTAAAAGAGCCAACATGTTTATGAAAGCGCCCGGCAAATAACCTTTTTCTCGGTAACCA
>JBILIY010000063.1:0-6248 GCA_044368815.1 Crocinitomicaceae bacterium | reverse complement strand
CCTCAGCAAAAATACATGCGTGAACCTTATAGAAAGGTAATTTTGGGTTCTGCTTGGCCGACATTTTCAGTTTATTATCAAACTGGAATTCCTAAGCTGTTCGGAAGTGATGTAAATTTTCAATACATGCAATTGGAAATGATGCAAACATTTAAAATAGGAACATTGGGGACGTCTAATTACCGATTAGCTGGAGGCAAATTTTTAACTTCTCAAATTGTGCGGGATCCCGATTTTAAATACCAACGAAGAAGTGATCCAATTTGGTTTTCAAATCCTTTGTATTCATTTCAAGGTTTGGATTCGACTTTGCCCTCCTTGGATTTGATTCTTGAAGCACATTTTGTTCATCACGATAATGGCGCTATTTTGAACAAAATCCCATTTATGAAAAAAACTCGAATCGGTTTGATGGCGGGAGCTGGAGCTTTATGGGTTAAGGAAAACAATTACCAACATGTTGAAATAATGGCAGGATTAGAGCGAAATTTCAAGCTTTCGAGAAGACGTCTTCGAATTGGTATTTACGGGATTCTGTCAGATGGGAATTTTTCTGCACCCAAAGCTCACTACAAACTTTCGTTTGCCATACTCGATGATCGAAGTATGAAGTGGAATTTTTAGATTAGCTTTATTGAACAGAATTTGATTCTGACTCTACTTGAGCCTCTTTTTTCTTTGGAAAGAATGTCCGTTGACGAATGATAATCCAACCAATACCAACAGAAATACAGGAATCTGCTACGTTCCAAATAGCAGGAAATACTTGTCCTCCTCCAACAATCGGAACCCACTTTGGCCAGAAGGCTTCAAATTGAAACATATCAACAACATTTGCTAACAGAAACCCTCTATGCCGAACTTCAACTTGATACTCAAATCCGTAGTCTTTACAATTCATGAATTTCCCTGAGCCTGGAAGTTGGTTAAATCCTTCACACGGATTGAAGGTAAATAGAAAATCATAAATCATCGAGTCGATCAAGTTTCCAGCTGCTCCAGACAGGATTAATCCTACAGCCAAAAGGTATTCTGTCTTGACTTCTACTTTTTTTGATTCGCGAAGAATGTAATAAATTATGAATCCAATAGCTAAAATCCGAAAGATACTCAAAGCTAATTTATGCCACATACCAGAACCAAAAGTGGTTCCAAAAGCCATTCCTTGATTTTCAATGTAGTGAAGTGAAAACCAAGTGCCAAAGAGATATTTAACCTCATCTGATGAGAATGACGTTTTAACCCAAATTTTTACAACTTGGTCTAAAATCAAAAGGGAAATTACGAGAATGGCAACCCAGCCTAGTCTATTTTTCACCAATTATCTTTGTGAGTTTTTAGCGTCAATGCTCATCGTGGCATGCGGAACCAATCTAAGTCGTTCTTTCGGAATTAATGTTCCGTTCACACGACATATACCGTAAGTTTTATTTTCAATTCGAACCAAAGCTGCTTGCAGGTTTTGAATGAATTTTTCTTGTCGAGCAGCCAGCTGTGCTACTTCCTCTCGAGAAAGAGTTTCGGACCCGTCTTCCATCATATTGAACGTTCTGCCCGTGTCATCTGTGCCATGATCGTCATTGTGTGACAGAGAACCGATTAGAAGATTATAGTTTTCTTGAGCTTCTTTTAATTTTTCCTGAATGAGTGCTTTGAACTCTTCAAGTTCTGAATCTGAAAATCTAGTTTTCTCTGCCATCTTATTTTCGTTTATGTTTTCTATTCAAAAGAGCAACAAAGTTAAAATTTTTAGAATTTATCGATCGGCTTGTTGAAAAATTTACAATTATATTTTAAAGTGTTAAAAAGTGTATGAACAAAACCGTTGAGTTATTCACAAAATCGTTTCAACGAATAAATTATTCGATACTTTCGCATCATGATTAGGTTATTCCTTGAAAATCGTGTTGGAGTTTTGTTGACCTTGCCTTTTTTCATCGGTTTATACATTTTTCTTAATTCTCAGTTTCCTTATTACCAGATTGTTGAGGAAACCAATCTAGGCTTTTGGAGTTCTGCTTTCGCAGAGCCTGCATGGCTGAGCATGTTTCTTGGAGGTTTTTTTGTTTTGATAAATGCAATTGGGCTCAATTGGATTTTTAATAGCCACGAATTTTTAGATCGTAATTCTTATATCGTGTCATTGTTATATGTGGTAACGATGAGTTTCTATCACTCGTTTTATAGTGTCGACGGATTGTTGATAGCACAAACATTTATTATTTGTATGTTATCACAGTTTTTTCAATTAAAGCAAAATACGGATGGACGTCGAAATGTTTTTAACGGTTTTCTCTTCGCAGGCTTAGCCGCGACTTTTCATCCATTTATGATTTTTACTTTACCTATATTGTTAGGAATGATATTAATCATTAGACCATTTGTATTTCGTGAATTTTTCTTGGCATTGGGAGGATTTTTAATTCCATTAACATATGCTTTGGTTTACCAATGGTATTTCGATCACGACCTAAACTTTCAAATTTTAAAGAATTCATCAAATTTTCAATTGCAAACAGATTTCTTGATAACGCTAATTTTCTTCGGTATTCTGCTAGCTCTTGGTACGTTTAGTCTTCGAACAAGAATGCTGAAATCATCAATTCGATTGAAAAAGCAAATTCAGATAATCTGGCTTTTGGTTTTTGTTTCATTATCCTTCGGAATAATAGATTTCTTATTTTTTCGCCAGATTGAACGGTTTAGTTTGTTGCTCATTCCTCTTTCCATTTTGTTAACTTATTCTTTCCTCCATAAATCATACGGAATAATATCATCCATTGTATTTTACCTCACTATTATCTATTCTGTGGTTAAATTTTTCGTATTTATACCCGGTGCTCAGTCCTAAAATAACTAACTTTGAAATAAAGATTTGAAATGAAATTTGGTGTTGTAACTTTTCCTGGTTCAAATTGCGATCAAGATATGATTTACGTGTTGAAAGATTTGCTGGGACAACAGGTAGAAACTCTTTGGCATAAAGATACTGACTTAAAAGGTGTCGACATGGTTATTTTACCAGGAGGTTTTTCTTATGGTGATTATTTGCGCTCAGGCGCTATCGCTAAGTTTTCTCCCATAATGACTGAAGTAGTAAAGCATGCAGAAAAAGGTGGTTATGTAATGGGAATTTGCAATGGTTTTCAGATACTCACGGAGTCGGGATTATTGGAAGGAGCTCTTTTACATAATAACAACCAACGCTTTATTTGCAAAAATGTCTATTTGAAGCCAGTCTCCAATTCAGCTGCTATTAATAAGGACTTAGATTCCAACACAACCTATAAAATTCCCATTGCTCACGGTGAAGGTAGATTTTATGCACCTGAAGATCTATTGAAATCAATAGAGGACAACGATCAAGTTCTTTTTCGATACTCGAGTGAAGAAGGAGAAGTTTCCGACTCTTTCAACCCAAATGGATCAATAAATAACATAGCAGGAATTACAAACAAGACAAAAAATGTTTTTGGAATGATGCCTCATCCAGAACGAGCTGCCGATAAGCAATTGAACAACCTTGACGGGAAGGCGTTTTTTGAATCAATTTTAAATCATTGTTCATGAAAGTTTTATTGTTGGGGTCAGGAGGAAGAGAGCATGCTTTGGCCTGGAAAATAGCACAAAGTTCAATTCTAGATGAATTATTTATTGCACCGGGGAATGCCGGAACAAGACAGCACGGTAAAAATGTGTCTATTTCACCAACGGATTTTGAATCAATCAAAAGTTTCGTAATTGAAAATGCCATCGAAATGGTAATTGTTGGCCCGGAAGAACCGCTCGTGAATGGAATTTATGATTTCTTTCAAGCAGATGAAAAATTGAGAAAAATTCCCGTAATTGGACCAAGTAAATTTGGTGCTCAATTGGAGGGTAGTAAGGATTTTGCTAAGGCATTCATGGCACGTCATAGAATCCCTACCGCAAAATACGCCACATTTACATCTGAAACATTGAACGAATGACTTCAGTTTTTGCAAGGTATGAAAGCACCTTATGTGTTAAAAGCGGATGGTCTTGCGGCTGGTAAAGGAGTTCTCATCTTGAAAGATTTAAATGAAGCAAAAAGTGAATTGAAAAGCATGCTTCAACATCAAAAGTTTGGTGCTGCGAGTAATAAAGTTGTCATTGAACAATTTTTGGACGGAATCGAACTTTCAGTTTTTGTGATTACAGACGGAGAGTCATTTAAATTGCTTCCTGAAGCTAAAGATTATAAACGAATAGGTGAAGGAGATACCGGACTAAACACAGGAGGGATGGGAGCAATTTCACCAGTCCCATTTGCGGATAGCGGTTTCATGGATAAAGTTCACAATCGGATCATTGTTCCAACAGTAAAAGGATTGAAAAGTGAGGGAATTTCTTACAAAGGATTTATTTTCTTTGGTTTGATTAATGTTAAAGGTGATCCCTATGTGATTGAATACAATTGTCGAATGGGCGACCCTGAAACGGAAGTAGTTATTCCGCGTTTAAAATCGGATATTCTCGATTTGTTTGAAGGTGTTGCGACAAATACACTTTCTGAGCGTGATATTCAATTTACAGATAAAAGTGCTGCTACCGTTATGATGGTTTCAGGCGGTTATCCTGAAGCATATGAAAAAGGAAAATCCATTTATGGTTTGAATACTATTGCAGAGAGCATCGTTTTTCATGCTGGAACGAGTGCTGACGGACCTTCAATTGTATCATCTGGAGGACGTGTTTTGGCGGTTACATCATATGGAAAGAACATCGAAACCGCAGTTCAAAAGTCCTATGATTCCATTTCAAAAATCAAATTCGAAGGTGCATATTTTCGAAAAGACATCGGTCAAGATGTCATATAATCTGTTTATATGAGCCCCGAATATCTTATGGTTTTGATTTCCTTGATTGCATCAGCATTCTTCTCTGGAATGGAAATCGCCTATTTGGCATCTAATCGTTTGAAGATCGAAGTTCAAATCAAACAAGGAACGATTCAAAGTAAAATTATTTCCGTTTTCTACAGGAATGAATCCACCATGATCGCCTTACTTTTGCTAGGTAACAACGTCGCATTAGTTGTTTATGGTATGGCTGCTGCTGAAATTTTAAATCCTTGGCTTCGTGGTTTTGGAATTGGAAATGACGCTTCACTGCTTGTTTTACAAACATTTATATCAACTATCATCGTTCTTTTTACTGCGGAGTTTCTACCGAAAGCAATTGGACAAATCAACCCAAATCGGTTCATGAATTTGGGTAGTATTCCTATGCTGGTAATTTATGTCTTACTTTTCGTTCCAACACAAATAATTTTATTTATAAGTTCATCTATTCTTAAGGCATTTGGTTCCAAACATGAAACATCCGATAAAGTATTTTCACGTGTAGATTTGGAACATTATGTAGAAGATTTGGCCTCTCGAATTAAATCCGAACAAGAGTTAGGTAAGGATATGCATATTTTAAGAAATGCGCTTGAATTCTCAAACGTAAAAGCACGAGATTGCATGATACCGCGAACGGAAATTATTTCGGTTGAAATTGAAGAAAATATTGAAGAATTGAAGACTTCATTCATTGATAAGGGCCTTTCTAAAATTATTGTTTATCGAGATTCAATTGATAACGTTATTGGTTACGTGCATTCTTTCGATTTATTCAAAAATCCACCGTCAATTAAACAAATTTTAAAATCAATACCTTTTGTTCCTGAAGTTATTACGGGGAAGGAACTTTTGGAAAAATTCACATCCGAACGGAGCAATATGGCAATTGTTACTGATGAATATGGCGGAACTGCAGGACTTGTCACTTTGGAAGATGTTATTGAAGAAATTTTTGGAGAAATTGAAGATGAACACGACAAAGATGATTGGTTGGAAGAAAGAATTTCTAATAATGAATATGTTTTTTCAGCACGCGTAGAAATAGATTACCTTAACGAAACCTATGGGCTGAATTTTCAAAAGTCTGATGAATATGAGACACTTGCCGGTATGATTATTCATCGCTTGGAATCCATTCCGGAAAAGGACCAAGTAATCGAAATTAATGGGTATTCATTTGTAATTGAAGAAGTAAGCGAACGTAAAATTGAAAAGGTTCGTGTCAAAAAATCAATATGATTTGGCGATTTAGTAGTTTATTCTTTGTAAGTTTCATTAGTTTTATTTTCAGAGCGCAATCATTTTCGTTGAGTTCAGAATTAAAGGAAATTTCTGGTTTGGAAGTTCTCAATGATTCGTTGCTAGTTGCTCACAACGATA
>JBILIY010000061.1:0-6412 GCA_044368815.1 Crocinitomicaceae bacterium | reverse complement strand
TAGCTTTTGGTCAGCTTTGAAGTGGATAGCGTGCATTTTTGATTCCATTGTCTAACTATTTAACGCCCACGTGGATGAGCTTGTGAATAAATCGCTGTTAACTGTGCAAACGAATTATGGGTATATACTTGAGTTGCGGCCAAATTTGCGTGACCGAGCAAATCTTTCAACGTTTCAAGTCCCGAACCTCTGTTCAACATGTGGGTTGCAAATGTATGTCGAAGTACATGTGGACTTTTTTTATCCAAATTCGTTGCTTGACCAAGATAAGCATTTATTTTTCGATATACAAAAGTCGGGTAAAGTTTATTTCCGTTTTTAAGAACTATTAGGAATTTGGTTTCGCCAACTACTTTTCTTTTCTCTTTTAAGAAATCTTGGATTTGTTGAAATAAAGTTGTTGAGACTGGAATTAGGCGTTCCTTGTTTCGTTTTCCAAGAACCTTGATGTGTTGTTCATTGACGTCGGTTTCCTTCAAATTAATCAACTCATTTAAACGAATTCCGGTTTGATAAAAAAGTTCCAACATCAGTGCATCTCGAATTCCATCGAAATCGTTGTCATACATTTCGGATAACTTATTTGAGTCTAATTCAGATTCCTTTGCAAAAACGGGTAATCGCTTTTCGTTTTTCGGTCCTTGGATTTTCGCCATTGGATTAGACTTTACAATTCCTTCTTTTCTCAACCACTTGTATAACGTTCGAAGTGTGGCAATTTTACGATTCACAGTTCGGTTAGTCAGTCTTAAATCTAATAAGTGAACCATCCAAGAACGAATCGCTAAGGAATTCAAATCACTTAATTCAGTGATACTCTTAATCTCAAAATAGTCCTGAAATTGAACCAGATCTGTTTGATAAGCCGTAATAGTATGTTCCGAACATCGCTTTTCAAATTGCAAATAATTAATAAACTCCTGAAACATACGACTGAATTGAATTTATTGAACGCAAAAACACCAATTTTGTTTCTTGTTTTTTTGACTAATTTTGCTCAAATTTTTAGTATGCTTCAATCAATGACCGGTTTCGGGAAAAGCAATGGCGTTTTTAATTCCAAAAAAATTTCCGTTGAAATTCGATCTTTAAACAGCAAAGGTCTTGATTTATCGATGAAATTGCCTTCTTGCTACCGTGAGTTGGAATCAGAAATTCGCAAAATTGTTGCAGAACGTTTGGATCGTGGAAAAATTGATTTGGGGTTGTTTTTGGAAAGCTCAGGAGATGCTTCTAATGGATTGATTAACAAAGAATTAGCCAGCCATTATTACCGGGAATTAAAATCTTTGAACGAAGCGTGGAATGAAGCTCCAGTTGATTACCTTTCTTTAGTCATCCGCATGCCGGAAGTTTTGAACCAACAAAGTTTTGAATTATCTGACGAAGAACGCTATTTCATTTTGAATTTGATCGAATCAACCTGCGATAAACTCAATGCATTTCGCCAACAAGAAGGCGAAGCCTTGTTTAAAGAATTTAACTTTCGAATTACCGAGATTCATCGCTTATTGAAAGAAATTCCTCAATTTGAAAATGAGCGTTTGGTTACTATTCGTGAGCGAATTACAAAAGGATTGGCAGAAATTGAAGGGTTAAATGTTGATGAAAATCGCTTGGAACAAGAAATGATTTTTTACATCGAGAAATTTGACATTTCAGAGGAAAAGATGAGGTTATCCAATCACTTGAATTACTTTACAGAAACAATTACTTCGCCTAGATCTGGAAAGAAACTTGGATTCATTGCCCAGGAAATAGGAAGAGAAATCAATACGCTTGGGAGTAAAAGTAACCACCTGGAAATGCAAAAACGTGTTGTTGAGATGAAAGATACCCTGGAAAAAATGAAAGAGCAAATTCTAAATACACTCTAGATTTGGATTCAAGCGAAATAATTGGAAAGTGTATTATTTTTTCCGCTCCATCAGGCGCGGGAAAGACAACGCTCGTTCATAAACTTTTAGAATCTTCTGAACATTACGCCTTTTCTGTTTCTGCATGCAGCAGAGGACCAAGGGAAAACGAAAGAGATGGTGTAGACTATTATTTCATAGGGTTGGAAAATTTCAAACAAAAAATCTCCGAAAATGCCTTCGTTGAATGGGAGGAAGTATATAAAGACAATTTTTACGGAACGTTAAAAAGTGAGCTTATTCGCATTTGGTCAATGGGAAAAACGGTTGTTTTTGACGTAGATGTTGTTGGGGGTTTGAACTTAAAAAAGGTGTTTAAAAGCAATGCTCTTGCAATTTTCGTTAATCCACCAAACATGGAAATTCTTGAAGAACGTCTTCGAGGAAGAAAAACGGAATCGGAAGAAAAAATTCAGATGCGTATTTCAAAGGCTCAAATCGAAATGGATCGTGCAGCGGAATTTGATGTGATCATCGAAAACAATATCTTGGAACAGGCTGTTGAACTAGTAAAAGCAGTAACTGCCGAATTTGTAAACAGATGAAAATCGGACTTTATTTCGGAACATTCAACCCAATTCATGTTGGGCACTTGGTTATTGCCAACTACATGGCTGAATTTACCGATTTGGAGCAAATTTGGTTAGTTGTTACGCCACATAATCCATTAAAGGATAAATCCACGTTGCTGAACGACAGACATCGCTTCAATATGGTTCAAGAAGCGATTTTTGACAACTTTAAATTAAAGGCAAGCGATGCTGAATTCAAGCTGCCCAAACCGAGTTATACCATTACAACGCTAACCTATTTACAAGAGAAATATCCGAAGCACGAATTTTCGCTGATTATGGGGGAAGACAATCTTCGAACCTTTCATAAATGGTATAACCACGAGGTTATTTTAGAGAAACATAAATTGTACGTTTATCCAAGAGTTCTGACAATGCAAGAAGAGCATGAGGTTAAAACAATATCTCATGATTTACTTAACGACTATCGTTCACATAAAAATGTAATCATCTGTGACGATGCTCCGGTCATGAAAGTTTCATCAAGCTTTATCCGAGATGCGATTAAAAATGGAAAAGACGTTCGCTATTTATTGACTGAACCCGTTTACAAATACATTGATGAAATGAATTTCTACAAATAAAAAAAGCCGCCAAAATTTGACGGCTTTCAAAATGTATTTAAAGGTTTTATTCTTTTACGAACTTCACTTTTTCAACACCGTATGCATGATGAACATTCACGAAATAAATTCCTGATTTCACTTCAGAAAGGTCGATTGTATTTGAAGAATTTGAATCAACTTTTTTAGAAAGTATCTCTTTTCCTTCTATGTTAGAAATTGAAATCGAAGTAGCTTTCATTGAAGATGTGATGCCATCGATGGTAATCATGTTCCTAGCTGGATTAGGTACAACTTTTAATGGGGCGATAATTTGCTCAATTTGACCAGCTGTTCCAACAATAATTTTGTATCCAGCAAATGAAGTAGTTTGCGGAACAGGTGTCGGAGGTAATCCAGGGAACAATGTTACAAGAACAGTTACACTGATATTGATTGTGATATCATATGTCCCAGTTGTTGCAGTAGTTCCATAAACCGTTGCGCATCCTTGAGTACCTCCAGAGTATGTACAATTTGCGGCATTACAAGTATAGGAATATCCAACAGGTAAACCATCAACTGAAGTTACGTTGTAAGATTGAATTGGCGAACCAACAAATTGTCCTGAAGGATCCAAATCCGCTGTAACAGTTGCTGGAGCCTTGAAGTTTAATATCGCCTCATAGTAAGCGTTGACTTGTGCCGGAGGAAAATTTGTGGTTGTGTCAGGCCAAGCACCATACACTGAGTCAGCGTAAAGTGGATCTGGCACACAAAGTCCACCTTGTGGTTGAGCCAAAGCAACTGATGATAATCCAACAACACCTACAAATAAAAGTAAAAGTTTTTTCATATTTTATAATTTTAGTTTAGGCAAATATATTATTTTTTGTTGAATGCTAGCTAAGTTGCTTACACTTTGAAGAATTGAATTTTACAAAATATGTTAGGATTTAAATTTTGAAACTACCCTAATTTCAACTCTCCTATTTGATATTTGCTGCATATCGTTTTGCTCAGGCAAAGGATAAATCGGTTTTGTTGATCCAAATCCTTTATGAGCGAGTCGTTCGGGCATAATTCCATTTCGAACTAAAAAATCATGTACAACCTTGGCGCGACTTCCTGATAAATTTGTTCCGTCGTTTAGGTCACAACAAATGTGCCCCTCTATTGCAATAACTAATTTTGGGAATTCATTCATAATGTCTAGCAAATCATTTAATATAGGAATCGATCCTGGCAATAGTATTTCTGAACCCGGCTCAAAATTTAGGTTATTAATTTTAAGGTTTTCACCAACCTTTGAATTTCTAATTTGATAACTAATCTTTTGATTATAATAAATGACTACTTTTCGACTCTTTGAACCTTTAAAATTCAATTCTCCTAATCCTTGCATTTCAGTTTTTGAAAATAGTTCTTCATTATCACTTAATAGAAATTTATAAATTTTAGTAGCTCTCCGAAGTGAAAGATCTTGATTGTAGAAATAATTACCGATGGAATCGGTATATCCATATATCTTGTTCACCGAACTCGCTTCTTTTAAAAGTTTATTTCTGATTGAGGTAAGCTTTGACTTGGGAATCCCGTCGGAATTAAAAGGAAAATATATGACAATTGAATCTTGACCAAAATAATTCATTGAG
Organism: Crocinitomicaceae bacterium; assembly: GCA_044368815.1. Taxonomy (GTDB): domain Bacteria; phylum Bacteroidota; class Bacteroidia; order Flavobacteriales_D; family Crocinitomicaceae; genus UBA952. The sequence goes on along the minus strand of JBILIY010000061.1, from coordinate 1,727 downwards.
GTTAACAAGAAAAAAAGAAAATGGAAGACTTTCATGGTTTTTAAGTTTGATTTCTAGACTAACGATTTATCCTAAAAACATTACAAGATATACATTATTTCTTTTTTAAAATGTTATTTTTGGATGTGAAATATTTCTCAATCATTGATTTATTGAAGCTTGCTAATTTGGATAATTTTGAAACTCCAGAACGGTTGCTTTCATCTCCTTCGATAAAAAATCATTCCTCTTTTGAGGGAATTAAGCTCTTTATTTGCAGCCAAAATAAGGAATCAAGCGTATTCAATGGGTGGATTGAACAGAATCAGTCATTGAAAGAATTATTAATTTCAGGAACTGCCTCAGAATTTTTTAATGATAAGCACAATTTAATACAACATGCCTTTTACGAAAAATTCAAAATATATGTCAGTCCTTTTTTTAAGGAGCTAATTAAGCGAAAAAACGAGGCTAAAGTTAATACCGAATGGGCCAAAATATTTAGTTTTTTTATTTTGCTGGATGAAGAAACTCGTTATTTCTTGGAGCAAACATTTTACCGAAATATAGATACGGAAGTACAACACAAACTAAGTCAAACCTCCAAAAACATCAACGAATCGGAATTTCATCAAATACTTCTTTTTCTTTTATCAGATGATTGTATTTCAATCCATAACAAGATTTCAAGATCTTCCCACAGTTTAAAAGTGAACTTCGTTGAGCAAATTTTACAATTGTTCTTCCATCCGAAATGCACTGCAAAATTAGCTCATTGGATGATTCTTCGCTTAGAAAAAATGGAACTTAACATCGAGCAAACCCAAAGTTTGGATCAAATTAAATCCAAAATTAAAAGCGGAGAAATCAAGTTTATTGAACAAGAAAAAGGTAAAAGTAGCTTTGATTGGAAAAAGACTTTAAGTGCATGTAGTGTTTTGATAGCACTGGGACTACTTTATTTTTTATACAATCAAGAGAATTTATCAAATGTTCAGAATTTAAAAGAGGCATCATCTCTAACCTCATTTTCAATCAAAGAAAGAAAAGAAATAGATTCACTATTAAAAAGTATGTCAGATGCAGGCATTGATTCAACAAATGATGGTTACTTTTCAAGTGGTAATTCGATTACAATTCAGAAGCCAATAATAAATAAGCTTGCTGCAAAAATTTATCATGAATTGGAAAATGATATGACCAACCATTTTATGCGGATCTATGACACGCATTCTGCATTATCCAAGGATAAATTAAAACAAGAAAAAATAAGTAAAACCATTTCTTTAGGGTCTATAAATTCGAAAACCAAGGTCGAATTCAAAAATGACTCCGAATATGCCCTTCTTGTTTTAGTTTGGGATGAATCGGAAAATGGTAACGTCTATAGTGGAATGATCCCAAAAAAAAGCATTAACGAAATGTCTGTCTTACCAAATATGAATTTGATATTAATCCCTGGAAATGAATATGGACCGATTCCAGCAAAAAACAAACAAGACTTTGTCTATTTAACAAATCATTTTTGTTCGATCGACTTTAATTATGAAAACGCGTTAAATCAAATTCACACAATCACAACACCAAAAATCAAACTACCCAAAATATTGCTTGAAGGCGCATTAGGAGAAGTAATTACATTGACTGATTCAAACGGGATTTTGAATTAAATTTCAAGAAATCCGAAAAAACATCAAAAAAAATGAACCATATTTTTAATTAAATGTACTAAACACAAAATTGCACCG
>JBILIY010000309.1:0-2851 GCA_044368815.1 Crocinitomicaceae bacterium | reverse complement strand
CAATTGCAAACGAATATATTAGCGCCTACAAGTATGGTGAGGACGATTTAGACGACTTGTTTGACAACAAAATTTATATAATTACGCAAGAAAATTTGAAAAAGTTAATAGAAACTGCGAAATTTGACGAGTATAAACAATTCTATGAAGATAATTATTAGTCAATTATGTTAAAGAGAAAAGAATTTTTTGGGTCAAGTTCAGTAAGCGAAACAACAGATAAAGTGAATGTAATTTTAACCGGTACGGAAATAACAGGGGATCTGGTATCCAACTCGAATATTTTAATAGAAGGAGAAGTCAATGGAAATGTTTCATGTTCCGGCAAAGTTCAAATTGGTACTTCTGGAAAGATTAAAGGCAATTTAGTTTGTGTTAATGCGGATATTGAAGGTTCCCTTGATGGAGAATTAACCATAGAAAACCTATTGATTCTGCGTTCTACTGCTCGCATAAAAGGTGATATTCAAACATTAAAATTAAATATCGAAGAAGGAGCGTTTTTTGAAGGTGCTTGCGTTATGAAATCACCAGTTTCAACAAATAATACGTTCAACGCTGACATTGCGTTTGATTAATGACCAACAATCCTCAGGGTAAAAGCCCTGGAAATTTTATTCGTTTTACAACGCTCGCATTTCAAATGATAGGAGCTATTGGGTTTTTCAGTTGGCTTGGATATTATTTGGACGATAAATACAATTCACAAACACCTTGGTGGACAATTGGATTAAGTCTTTTCGGTGTATTCATTTCTTTGTATGTCGTGATTCGAGAAGTTCTCAAAATGAATCAATCGAATGAATAAACGGTTTCTCTTAAAATTTCTCGTTCAAACTAGTTTAATCAGTTTGATTTACTTCACAATTTCCGCTTTTGGGCTTTTCAAATTGGATTCACGATTGGCAACTACCAATCTATTTTCAATAACGTTCATTTTTGTACTAAGCGGATTTATCTTGTTTTTCAGATTACCTGACAATGAACCGATTGCAGGTCGATTTTTGATTATGACTGCGGTTCAATTACTCTCGATACTTTCGTTGGAGTTAGCTTACATTTATACCAATCAATCAAACGATTTAATCTTGCATGGATTGTTTTTCTCTCTGTTTCAGTTTATATTTCAGACGGTGTTTTTGGTGAGGATACAAAAGAACTAATCCTAGAGTTTTCTAATAAAGCGCTCAAACAATTCGGATAATCCATCAAACGCCCTAAAGCTCAGCGCATCATAGGTGTCAAAAACATCGTGATAATTCTTGTTGGGTCCCATTGTGTAAATAAAAAATGCAGGGACTCCAGCCTCAGTAAAAAAGTAATGATCGGAATTTGCCGCAGGACCGCGTGGCTTTATCAATGTAACAAATTTTGAGGAATCATTTATCGCATTCAACAGATCAAATTCTTTTTTGAATAAGGTAGAATTAACCACCGTAATTCCCTCTTCACCACTTCCCATGATATCCAAATTCAGAAGAAACCGGACTTTTTTAAGCGGGACTATCGGATTTTCAGTCATAAATTTAGATCCAAGTAACCCAACTTCCTCCCCTGCAAAAGCCACAAAAACAATGTTGTAATCGGATAAAGGATTTTTTACCATTTTTTCAGCAAGTGCCAACAACATAGCATTTCCACTTGCATTATCATTTGCTCCGGGAAAATAGGTATCAGACCCCATTCTGCCAAGGTGATCATAATGGGCTGTTACGAAGATATATGGTTTCTTCTTCGGTTTTTTGCAAGCGGGAAGATATCCAATTACATTGCGTGCGTAATGCTTTTTTTTAAACTTGGTTTGAAGGTGAAGAAAAACAGAATCTCCTTTTCTTTTTTGAAAAATGGAATCTTGAATTTGAATAAACGGATACGAATTGGCGCTTTGACTCACTGACCAAGTGAACTTGTCCTTTGTGATTTCCATAACGGGTGCAAATGAACTCAATTCACGAAGACGGTTTTTTATTATCTTCAAACTATCACTACTTAACTCGAAAGTTCTAACCGCAAGCATCACATTTGGCGGACACGGATAAAACGACGATGTTGAAGTATATAATTTTTCAAGATTACACGTCACAATGCGGTATGATTTTCCTTCTACGCATTCGGAAGTCGCGCAAGAAGAACCAGAATTTGGAGCAATCAAATAATCAATACCTGGTTTTAACGTTTCATCGGCTAGAATTGCAGTACATGACCCCGGAAATGTTTGAACAGAAAATTCAAAGGCTTGAAAATAACTTTTCCCAACTGATTTCAATCCAATTTTTTTGAACGAATTCGCAATGTAATCAGCAGCGATTGAATCACCTCCATTTACATAACCCCTTCCGTGAAAATCGGAAGAGCAAAGTGTTCTTGTGAATTCCTTTATCTGATCAGATTGAGAAAATGAAGAAAAAATATAAAATGAGAATAAAATAGAAATCAGCCTCTCAAAGACCTTAGGCATACCTTCTACAGATTTTAACTAAAAAGTCCTCCACGATTTCGCTTTCCAAATCCCAATTATTTATTGAGGCAAACTCACCTACCGCCGTGCGAGCAGAATCCAATCCCTCCAACGTGTCTAACTTTTTGACCGCTGATGAAAAAGAATCACTTGATCCTTCAAAAAGTTCATTGATAAATTGAAGACGTTCATTAAGGGTAAAGGATCCAATTAATGTCTCTAAAGGAACAATTGAATAATTGATTCGAATGCTTTGCTCAATTGACCTCAATTTATTTTCTGTTCCTGAATCACTCGTTGAAACTTGGCTCTGAGCAATTGGATTGGACTCATTTGTAATCGCTTCGTTCGTTGTAACATGCATGTTTCCCTCTTGATTCTCGATTACTGTAA
>JBILIY010000212.1:0-3700 GCA_044368815.1 Crocinitomicaceae bacterium | reverse complement strand
TTTCAATGAACGTAGTCGTTCCTTCGGATTCAATCACACTAGTTTGCTGATGCGTAATCTCCTGAACTTCACTGTTCGTTTCCTCGTCAAATGAAGTCGAAATGAATGTGCTTTCGTGGATAATTTGTTCCTCTTCTTGATTTTCAAAATTTAACCCATCGTTAGGCTCGTCAATATTCAAATCAGATGAAAATAACGTAGAATTTAATGGCGTGTTAACTTCAACTTCTAGTGAAGACGGAACTTCATTCTGTGTTGGTTCGAAATTAAGTTCATCAAGAGTAAAATCTTTTATTGCTTCATTTAAAGCCTCTGAAAAAGCGTGATCTTCATCAAATTCTTCAGAAGCAACATTTTGATTTCCTTCGTTGATTTCAATCGTTTGCGGTTCATCATTTATTTCCAAATTCAACTCTATTTCGGGTAGCTCAACCTCCAATTCTTGCTGTGGAGCGGTCGGAATTTCGAAAATTCCTTGCTCATAGACTTTATAACGCAAAACAATTAGCCGTTCATTCAACTCACGTGCATCTGCAACCAATTGCTCCATTTCAGTTTGTGTAATAGTTCCCTCTTCAATTTTTCCAAGTAGCGATTGTATCGTTGAAACCAGTTCTCTCATAATCATTCATTTTATTAACATTCAAATCAATTTTCCAACTACCGTTTTGTTTATTGGTTGGAATTAACGACTTTCGAATTCAAATTTAGAAAACTACCGCGTGTGAAAGTTATGACATCGGTATTTTTTCTTATACAATAATTGTTAAGAACTTTAAGAGTTATGTTTTTAGAACAATTTCCAGGTGAAGGAAGACAAAATGGTTGGATTGAAGTCATTTGCGGTTCAATGTTTTCAGGTAAAACGGAAGAATTGATTCGTCGGATTCGTCGAGCTGAATTTGCGAACCAGCCCTTAGTCATGTTCAAACCTGAAATCGACAATCGTTACAGCGAAGACAAGGTTGTGAGTCATAAAGGTTCGGAATTCAATGCGGTAATCGTTAAAACATCGCATGAAATCACAGAAAAATGGAACAATCAAAAAGTTGTTGCAATCGATGAAGCTCAGTTTTTTGACGAACATTTGGTAGACGTTTGTAACGAACTGGCTAACAAAGGTGCGCGTGTCATAATAGCCGGTTTGGATATGGATTACCTTGGGGTGCCATTCGGTCCAATGCCAAAATTGTTGGCTATTGCTGAATATGTCACCAAGGTGCATGCGATTTGTGTTTCTTGCGGAAATCTGGCTCAGTTTTCGCATCGTACAGCAAGTGAAAGCGGACAAGTTCTTGTTGGAGCAGTTGAAAAATACAGACCACTTTGTAGAACCTGTTATCAGACATCGACACATTGAAATTAAATCTTCAATACTCGGAATTTTGTCAAGCTATTTCAGGCGAACATCTATGTGGACCTCAGCAATTTATTATTGAAAAGGTTGTCTACGATACGCGAAAAATTGCCTCTTCTGAAGGACAAGTCTTTTTTGCAATAAAAGGTGAATTCCGAGATGGGAATGATTTTTTAAATGATGCCTATCGCAAGGGTATTCGGATTTTTGTCATATCGGAAATTCCGAACAAACCTCACAAAAACGCAGCTTACATCCTTGTTGAAAATACCTTAGCATCACTTCAAAACCTAGCGGCGCAGCACCGTAAGAAATTCAACTATCCCGTGATTGCAATTACAGGAAGTAATGGTAAAACAACGGTAAAAGAGTGGCTTTATCATCTTCTTTCGGATGAAATGCGCATTATTCGTAGTCCTAAAAGTTACAACTCACAACTTGGGGTAGCCCTCTCGCTTCTGGAAATGCACGACAAAGCTGATTTAGCAATTATAGAGGCCGGAATTTCAAAAAGCGGAGAAATGGACGCCCTTCAAAAAATGATTCAACCCGATTTTGGTATTTTCACTTCATTTGGAAGCGCGCACGAAGAAGGATTTAGTTCAGAAGAGGAACATTTGGAAGAGAAAATCAAATTATTTCAAAGTTGTAAAAAAACGTTGGTTGGTCCAAACATTCAATTGTCAAAAAATCAATTAACACAAATTAATGGGATGGTCCTTAATTCAATTGATTATGCCAAAGAGTTGGTTGCATTCCCATACACGGATAAACCCAGCGTTTTTTCAGGGACTTTGGCTATTGCAGCTGCTAAAAGTTTGAGCAAACTAAATTTAGATCGGATAAAATCACTTCCCCGTTTAGCCATGAGAATGGAAACATTCGAGGGTCCAGATAATTCAATCATCATCAACGACACCTACAATTTAGATTTAGACGCATTGGAGTTTTCGTTAGAATATCAGCTTGCGATTGCAGAAGGAAAAGAAAGAATTGTTTTGGTTGGGTTGGATGAGGCAAATCAGCACAGAGAGCAAGATTTAATTCAAATAATAAATAAATTCAAACCTGATTTCTATCAATTTGTTTTTCAAGGGCAAAATCCGAAAATAGACGTTTCGAATGCGGTGGTTTTGGTAAAAGGGACTCGTAAATCCGAAATGGAAAAACTTGCTTCTCGAATGAGGTTGAAAAAACACAAGACTTTCGTTGAAATTAATTTATCTGCTATTAAACACAATGTTCAGGTTTACAAATCACAATTGAAACCAACCACAAAAATGTTGGCCATGGTGAAAGCACAGTCCTATGGCGCAGGACTTGAAAAAATTGGACTTTATTTGGAAAAACAGGGCATTGACTATTTAGGAGTGGCATACCCAGATGAAGGGGTTGAATTGCGCAAAGCGGGTATAAAAGTTCCTGTTTTAGTTATGAATCCAGTTGATGAAGGATTTGAGGACTGTATTAAAAATCAGTTAGAACCAACGGTTTTTTCCTTCGAACAATTGGATGAGTTGCTGCGCGAATTAATTTTTCAAGGAGTTCAAAATTTCCCGATTCATGTGAAAATCGACACAGGAATGAAACGATTGGGTTTTGATTTCAAGGAACTACCTCGTTTAATGGAAGTGATTCAAGCCCAGCCCGAAATTGCGATTAAGGGTGTTTATTCCCATTTAGCAGATTCCGATAATCGAAGAGATAAGCGATTCACAGATTTGCAAATTAGACGATTTGTGGATGCTTGCAATTATATTTCAGCCAATTATGCTGAGAAATTCATTACACATCTATTGAACTCGGAAGGAATTGCCAATTTCCCTGAGGCCCAATTCAATATGGTTCGCATTGGAATTGGTATGTATGGTGTTTCGTCGAATCCTACAAATGCGAAAAAATTACGTCCTGTAGTTTCTTGGAAAAGCACAGTTTCCCAAGTGAAGCAAATTCACAAAGGAGAAAGTGTTGGTTACTCACGGTCTTTTGTAGCAGATAAAAACATGGAAATCGCAATTGTGCCAGTTGGTTATGCGGATGGTTTTAGTCGAAGTTTGAGCAATGGTGTTGGCTCCGTCGTTATCAATGGTCAAATGTGTAATTTGGTAGGTCGTGTATGTATGGATATGATCATGGTTGATGTAACGAAAAAATTCGTCAAAACAGGCGATCGGGTAGAACTAATTGGCGACAAAATTACTTTATCTCAGTTTGCTGAAAAGATGCAAACCATTTCGTATGAGGTGTTGACGTCAATATCCAAAAGAGTTCATCGAACTTATATTGAAGAGTAGTTTTTTACATTGGGTTATTGATAAAAAATTCCATAATTTATATTTATTA
>JBILIY010000057.1:0-6810 GCA_044368815.1 Crocinitomicaceae bacterium | reverse complement strand
AAAGTATATTTTGCCGATAAAAGAGCAACTGCAGTTCCTCAAGGAAATGAAAAGGCCAATCGTTTTCAAACCTATCCAATGGCGTTGGATACAATCTTGAAGAAAGCTGCAATTGGTCAGGTAGTTGGTCCATATTATTCGGGAGAAAATGTAATTGTATCAAAAGTCATTGGGTTCACACCAGCGAAATTATCTGCGAGACACATATTAATTGCCGCGGATAAATCGAAAGACGCGAAACAAATTGCTATCAAAAAGAAAACAGCAGATAGCTTATTGAAATTAATAAATAAAGATAATTTCACAACGTTTGTAGATAAATTCTCAGAAGATCCAGGTTCAAAAACAAACGGTGGTAAATATGACAATTTCCTTGAAGGCGAAATGGTCAAGGAATTTAGCGACTTCTGTGCCACTCAACCAATTGGTAAAATAGGGGTTGTTAAAACAGACTTTGGATTCCACATCATTGAGGTACTCGATCGTTCAGCTGATAAACTTCCTCTTTTAGTTTCAGTTTCTCAACCTTTCAAAGCTTCTGAGGCGACTATCTCAAGTAGAGAAAGTGAAGTAACACAAATTTTGTATAAGCTTGACCGTCAGATTTCCAAGGAATCAGATCCTCTTAAAAAAGTAGCTCTTTTTGATACGATTGTCACAAAAGCAAAGAAATTCCCTAGACCAATTCAAATTGAAGACAATAGTCCAAAAGTATTCGGTTTTACAACTTCATTGGCTTCTGACAAAATCCTAGAATTGGCATATGGGCCAAATGTAGAGGTTGGAACGCTTACATCTTACCCAATTAAAGATAAAGACAAGTATGTCATAGCTATGGTTTCCTCGATCAAGGAAAAAGGCCAGCCGAAATTTGAAGATGTAAAAGCTCAAATGGAAAAAGATTTAATTGAAGAGAAAAAAGCGGAACGATTGATTAACCAAATGGCTAAAATTAAAAGCCTTGATAAATTGGCAAAATCTGCAAATTCAGCTGTTATGACTGCAGATGTTACATTTGGTTCTCCTCAAATAAGTAACGCGGGTTATGAACCTGAAATCGTTGGAGCTTTGTTTTCTGCAATCAAAGACAAAAAGAGAACTTTGCCATTGAAAGGAAAAAATGGCGTGTATGTAATCATTGTCAATAAAACTGTGAAATCCCCTTCTGCGAATACGAATGTCGAAAGAGATCAATTACTTACTACAATCAAAGGTTCTGCGCAAACTCAAGCGCTTGAAGCTCTAAGAAAAAAGGCAGATGTTGTTGACAACAGAAAATTGTTTGATTTAAGAATTAGACTATAAGGTTTTCGAATGTTAAAATCGGAAATTCGGAAAGAAATAAAGGAGCGCAGGAAGTTTATCGTTCCCTTTGAACTTAATAGAATTTCTGAAGCTTGTACTAAAATCGTTTTGGAGCGATTCAACTTCAACGGGAAAATTGTTAGCTTATTTCTTCCTATTGAAAAACAAAAAGAAATAAACACATATGAATTATTGGAGGAGATAAGTGCTCGTGGAGCGACTATTGCGCTCTCAAAATCCAATTTCACGGATCATTCGCTAATTCATTTTAAGTACGAGAAAACATCCCAACTAGAAGTTAATTTATTTGGTATTCCTGAACCTAAATTTGGTGAAGAAATTCCGGAGGTTATGCTTGATTTTGTTTTTGTTCCTTTATTGGCAATTAATAACTCAGGTCACAGAGTTGGCTATGGAAAAGGGTTTTATGACCGATTACTTTCCAAATGTAAACCAAATTGTGTTTTCATAGGGCTAAACATGTTTGACGAGTTTGCAGTTATTGATGATATAAATCCTATGGATGTTAGATTGCATTACTGCATAACCCCAAACGGATTTTATGATTTCAGATAAAAACAATCAAGGGAAATTTCATCTTCTCACCATATTACTCATTCCAATAAATCTAGTTACGATTTTTTTACCAATTCAATATACTTCGGAATAACAATCTTCCTGATAACTTCTTTAATAAGCTACTTGGTTATTTCTTGGAAGCGCTAACATCTTCTACAAGGACGCCTGCAGCCTCAAAATTCAACTCGAACTTAGGTGCGTTTATCTTTTTTATCTCCGATTGACTCATTTTGGAATCCTCGGCAAAATGTTTTTGTAACTCAACAGAAACAGTATCCCAATATGCTTCGCCTTGAAAGTATGCTACCGAACCAACACGCGTTTTTTTAGGAATTAAAAAGTGATCTTTAAATCTCACCCTTAAAAGTTCACCGTTATCTTTTTTTACCGTCGCCCAACAGCCTGCCGTTTGACATACCTCTTCAATTTGAGCGGTAAAGGTAAATCGCAATTTTTCAGGGTTTTGTTCTAATTGTTGAAGCATATCGTTCAAGTCAATCGCGATTAAACTATCAACTTTTTCTGGACCATAAGATTTGTAGGTTTTACCTTTATTGCTACAAGAATTGAGCACAAATGCTACAATTGCTGAAAAAAGAAAAAATCGAATCACTTCAAGAAATTTTCATAAAAGTCGTGGATAAGAAATAATTGCCCATCCACAATAACATTTTGTACCTGATTAGCAGAGAGGAATCGAAGAATAACGCGTCTGTTAGAACTCGTATTATCTAGCATTTTAAAGGTTACTAGATGTTTTGTTTCATCAAAAGTGACTGAAAAAATATTTTTATAATATCCAGCATATTTCTCTACATTTTCTTTTGTAACTGCCTCTGAAAGAGTCATTTCAATTATTCCAGATTCGACTCCCTTTACTAAATTTGACTTTGAACTACAAATTGCTTTGTTTGCATCCTGAGCACTTAAAATGAAAGTCGTCACAACAAAGAAAATAGACAATAAGAAAGTTTTCATATGTTTAATATTTAATATACTACGAAACTACAAAAAAAATGGAACTTTGCAAAAATGAAAGAATTAAGTAAGTTCTTGGTTGAAAACAGAATAGAGGCGGGTTGTGATGAAGCAGGAAGGGGCTGTTTAGCGGGTCCCGTAGTTGCTGCTGCGGTGATTCTTGATCCTACGAAAGAAATTAAAGGGCTGAATGACTCAAAACAAATTTCTGATAAAAAACGTCGTGAACTATGTGATCAGATTAAATCGAATGCCTTAAACTTTTCTGTGGCCTTTGTCGATGAAAGCAAAATCGATGAACTCAACATTTTAAACGCTAGCATTTTCGCGATGCATCAAGCAATTGCTGGCTTATCTATTCAGCCTGAATGGCTATTGATAGACGGGAATCGATTTCATTCCTATTTGAATATTCCGCATTCGTGTATTATTAAAGGAGATGGAAAATTTCAGTCAATTGCAGCGGCATCTATTTTAGCTAAAACGTTCAGAGATGATTTTATGTTGAAATTGGACGAAGAATTTCCCGCGTACAATTGGAAGAAAAACATGGGTTACCCTACGCAAGAACATCGAGAAGCAATCTATAAATTTGGCGCCACAAAACATCACCGAATGACTTTCAAGCTTCTGCCTGGCCCTATTCAACTGAGCATATTTTAAAGAATGGTTGATCTTTGGTTCAAAATCAATATGTATTTTTAATTTTATACTTATGGCTGCTAAGCGAAAAATCTTATTTATCGACTCGGTTCATCCCATTCTTGAAGAACGGCTTTCTAGCAGGGGTTTCGTTTGTGTCAATGGGACCAAAATGACTCGTGATGAAATTCAAACAGAACTAAATGACTCTTTTGGAATTGTAATTCGAGCCAAATTCACATTGGATAAAGAATTCTTATCCTCTGCAAAAAATTTAAAGTTTATTGCTCGATCTGGATCTGGACTTGAGAATATTGATCAAGCCTACTGCAAGGAAAGAAAAATTGAACTTTTCAATTCGCCTGAGGGAAATAGAAACGCTGTCGCCGAGCATGCATTAGGTATGCTTTTATCGCTGTTGAATAAGATCCCTCAAGGAAATCGACAAGTTAGAGAAGGCATTTGGGATCGGGAAGGTAATCGGGGTGAAGAATTGGATGGAAAAACCGTTGGAATCATCGGTTTTGGAAACAATGGGGCTGCATTTGCCAAAAAACTTAGAGGTTTCGAGGTAAAAATTTTGGTTTACGATAAATACAAAACGGGATTCGGTGATCATTTCGTTCAGGAATGCACACTGCAAGCCATTTTTCAACAAGCTGATATCGTTAGTTTTCATATTCCTCTGAATAGGGAAACCAAGTATTTCGCCGAAGAATTGTTTTTTAATTCGTTTAACAAACCCGTTCGTGTTCTAAACCTATCTCGAGGAAAAATTGTAAATACGAACGCCTTGGTTTTGGCCTTGAAAGAGAAAAAAGTTATTGGTGCTTGCCTTGATGTTTTGGAATTTGAAACGAAAAGCTTTGAATCATTTTTCGAACAACACTTGCCTGAAGAATTCCAATACTTGATTCATTCCGAAAACGTTCTGCTTTCTCCACATGTTGGTGGTTGGACCATTGAAAGTTACTTTAAACTGAGTAATGTCTTGGCTGATAAAATCTTGGACTGGGATGAACAAAACATGGAAAAGGAATAGATAAAAAGGTATCTTAAGCGCCTTCATCTTCGCCCCAATTCGATAAAAAATCATCCAATTCCCTTCGATCTTTCTTTGTCGGTTTTCCATCCGTTTGCCGATAATTTCGCTGAGCATCTTGATAAAGCTTCAATTTTTCTATCTCCTCCTGTGGGGTTAAATCCACTAAAAAATTGGAAACTAATTGGGCGCCTACACGTTTATCAGTAAAACCAACTGCTTTAAAAGTAAAAGTAGCTGTATTCTTCTGAACACTAATTAAATCATTCAATTTTACTTCTCGAGAAGGCTTTATGGATTCACCATTCACTTTAATTTTTCCTTTTGAAATTAAATCGGAAGCTATTGAACGAGTTTTAGCCAAACGCACGCACCACAAGTACTTATCCCAACGCAATTTCATCTCGTGTTTTTTTCGGAAGAGAATTCAGTACCAAACTGTAAGAATGATCTATTAGTTCCTTCAAAAGCTGATCATCCAAATCACTAAAAAGAAGAATTGTATTCCAATGCTTTTTATTCATGTGATAACCGGGTTGAACCGCAGCGTATTCCTCCCTCAACTCAATTGCCTTCTCGGGATTACATTTTAGGTTAATCGATCTAAAACTAGTGACATCAGTTAAAGCGAAAATCTTTGTTCCAACCTTGAAAACGAGGGTTTGCTCATCGAAGGGGAAGTGTTCAGAAACCCCTTTTTTTTGAAGACAATAAGCGTAAAACTCCTCAATATTCATTTTAATGAATGGCTGGCGCCATATCATGATGGCCAAGCGCGTAGAGCATTTTTGTGTGTTCTCTTAAGGCTTTATAAAACGTATTGTAAGAGTGATAGGGCAGGTTAAATTCCGCAGCTGTATCTTGAACAATATTCGCTATTTTACTGTAATGGATATGACAAATGTTTGGAAACAAGTGATGCTCAACTTGATAATTTAGACCACCGACATACCACGAAAACAATTTTGCCTTTGGCGCAAAGTTGGCGGTATTGTATAATTGATTAACAGCCCAATCCGCATCAATATTTCCAGAATCATCTGGCATTGGATAGTTTGATGTTGGCACTACGTGGGCAGGTTGAAAAATAGCTGCTAAAATAAACCCAGAAATAAATTGCATCATTAGGTATCCGATTAATGTCACATACCAATAGGCAGGACTAAACAAGAAAGGAAGCAATAAAAACATCACCGCGTAAAAAACCTTACTAATTATTATAATGGTTAAGTGTTTGGAAAAAGAAAGACCCTGCGATTCTACTAACCCCATTTTCTTGTAACGTGCAGCTTGCTTATAATCCTTGCTTACAAACCATACCAACGTCATTAATCCATAAAAAAACCAAGCGTAAATATGTTGAAAACGATGGATTTTTAACCTTTTTTTGTGAGGGGAAAATCTTAAAAAAATTGCAGGCGGATCTATATCCTCATCAATTTCTGTTACATTCGTGTAGGTGTGATGTAGCACATTGTGTTGAATCCTCCAATTCACATCATTTCCTCCAACAAGAATTACTACTTTTCCAATAATATTATTGATCATTTCATTTCGCGAGTAAGCTCCATGATTGGCATCGTGCATTACAGATAATCCAATTCCCGCCATTCCTACACCCATAAATGCCCAACAAAGCAAATAAATCCAATTCGATAATCCTGAAATAAATAATACGGAAAATGGAATTAAATAAATCAACATCATACTGATAGTCTTAAAAACCATTGCCCCGTTGGCATGTCTAGAAATATTTCTCGATTTAAAATAGTCGTTTACACGTTGACGGAGCACCTTGTAAAACTCAGAGTTGTGTTCTTTAGAAAAGTTAACGTTAGTGTAATTCATACAATAATTTATTTAACAAAGTTACCCAATTATGCAATACTAGTTTCATTTAATTTGTTAATGATGTAAAATACCATTAACCAACAAGTCCTTGAAGCATACAAAACTTATAGTAGGCGCTTTGATTCTTGAGTAATTCCTCGTGATTTCCTCTTTCAATAATTTCTCCCCTGGAAAGAACAATTATTTCGTCGGCATTTCTTATTGTGGACAAACGATGTGCAATAACTAGTGAAGTTCGGTTTTTCATAATTTGCTCAAGCGCCTCTTGCACCAATTTCTCAGACTCCGTATCCAAAGCTGAGGTGGCCTCATCCAAAATCAATATTTTCGGATCTTTGTAAATGGCTCTGGCAATGCTTAATCGTTGTTTTTGACCACCTGAAAGTTTATTGCCTCGTTCACCAATTATGGTT
>JBILIY010000136.1:0-4667 GCA_044368815.1 Crocinitomicaceae bacterium | reverse complement strand
CCCGCGAGAAGCAAAATAGAGTGTTCTTCCATCTGGATGGATATGAACGGATTCTTCCATATCGGGTGTATTAATGTAATTTGGTAAACGCTGACCTGGCCCCCAAGTTCCGTCATTACGTAAATTGGAAACATAAATATCAGCGTTTTGTCCAGTTCTATTTTTAATTCCTCGAATGAAATAAAGTGTTTTACCATCTGAGGAAAGAGAAGGTTGCGTTTCCCAATTAGATGTATTTACTTCTCCTGGTAAATTTACTGGATTTGTCCAACGGTTGCCTATTTTTCGGGTTATAAATAGATCACAACTACCTTTACCTGTTCGATTTTCACCATAATACGTTCCTGACTCGTCTGAACAAGCTACAAAAATGAGCGTTTTTCCATCTGCAGCGATACTTGGCGCCCCTTCATTATTGAGTGTATTAACATTTGGAGGCATCGCGAGTGCTTGTCCCCAATCGTTTTGATTCAACCCTGAAACATAAAAATCCTCTTGTTCTCCAAAATATTTTACGCGACTATCTGGAATTCTCCTTGTAAAAAGCAATGTTTTACCATCGACGGTTAGCGTTGGGAAATATTCAGGTAAACCCGTATTTATTCCTGGACCAACATTTTGTGGCTCAAACGGTTTTGGATTTTTTAATGCATTTTTTGCAAAGATTGCACTTTCCCGAATTTTGTGAGCATCTTTCAGAAGACCTTCACTTGCATTCGGGTTTCGAATGAATAATTCAACATTCCTCAATGCATCATCCTGACGTCCAAGCGATAATTGCAACGCAGCAACATAGAAATAAGAATTTACTGTAACAACACTATTCGGATTTAACTTCAACACGCTTTCATAGTGTCCTATCGCTTCAGGGTATTTTCTAGTGCGTTCATAAAACTCTGCAGCCAACAAATGTGCTTCCCAAAAATCAGGGTCCTCCTCAATCGCTTTTTCGACAGTAATTATACCTTCTTTATAATTCGGGCCTTGTGTTTCGGGATCAACAGATTCTCTTGGTGCTTTTTGAGCCTTTTCAAATAACTTAATTGCTTTTTTGTCTTTCGTCGAATAGGAAAACTGAGATTCCGCACAACTCACTACAAGCAAAATAAGAAAGGAGGAAAGAATGAATTTTAACATGGATACTAAGGTATTTGCATGAATTTATGTGTTTGTAACGAAATTTTCCATTTCGGGTTACTTTTTACATAATCAATTATACTCGGTAGAATTCGTTCTTGACGGCTCCACTCGGGCTGTAAAAACAAAATGCAATTGTCATTAACTTTAGAAGCGTGTTCCTCAGCCCAATCTAAATCGGATTCGTGAAAAATCACAACTTTCAGTTCGTCCGCTCGTTCATATGCTTCTTCACATGGAGCCTTAAATTTTTTAGGTGAAAAACAATACCAATCAATAACTCCTCTTAAAGGATAACATCCCGATGTTTCAATTGCGGATTCTATTCCTTTTAACTTTAATGCAGCTATTAAACTAGTCAAATCATAGATAGCAGGCTCTCCTCCTGTGATTACTACAAAATTTGTAAAGCTATCACAAATAATTTTTACCAACTCTTCTAGTTTAAAAATCGGATGTCCATCCAATCCCCAACTTTCCTTGACATCGCACCAAACGCAACCTACATCACATCCTGCCAAACGAACAAAATAGGCCGCACGACCTGCATGAAATCCTTCTCCTTGGATTGTGTAAAAGTGCTCCATGACTGGAAATTCAATGGATGTGTCTATGTCCGCAAAATGCATAAAACAAAAATAAACAATTTAGAGCGGAATGTGGAAAACATTCAAAAAGCGCTATCAACTATTTTTCTATATTTGTTCAATCATTAAGAATTTTATGAAGAAAAAGTTTACAATTGCAAGTCTTTTATTTACAAGTTTTTCCTTTTTTGCGCAGCAGCAAATTGGAAATTCGGATATGGAATTATGGGACAACGTAGGTCAAGCAACAGAAGAACCAACAAATTGGAATAGTTTTAAATCGGCTCAAGGTAGTTTTACGAGTTTTGCGTCTCAGCAACTTCAGCGTTCAACATCAGTAAGAACTGGCGCATCTGGTCAATATTGTGCAAGAATATGGTCTAAATCTACGCTAGGAATAGTTGCTAACGGAAATATGACTGTTGGAAGAATAAATATGGGAAGTACCACTCCAAGCGATCCAAACAACTTTAATATTTCGTTAACCGCTGATGCCAATTTTTCAGAAGCCTTAACCTCAACCCCAGATTCATTGGTTTTTTGGGTAAAATACACGGCAGCTAATGCAAGTGATTCAGCTCGAGTTCATGCGATTCTTCATGACACCTATGATTTGAGGGATCCTTTGGATGCGAATTCAATTCCCCACATTGTAGCTCGAGCAGAGAGAAATTATGGAAAAACGAATGGTTCTTGGGCAAGAATCTCCGTACCTTTTAATTATGTTGTTGGTTCACCAGCTCTAAGCCCATCATTTATTCTAATAACCTTTACAACAAATAAAACTCCTGGAGGTGGATCAAATAATGACGAAGTCCTTATTGATGATATTGAATTAATTTACAATTCCGCTGGTATTAAAGAGAATGAAACTGAGTCATTTAATGCTAATTACAACGTATATTCGGGATTGGAGATTTTTGGCAAAGAAAAGTCATTTAATATAGTTGATGCAAAAGGTGTGATAATCAAAAATGGAAACTCGGAAGAATTAAAAGGTTTGATTTTGAGATCTGGGTTATATTTCGTTCAATCACCAACAAAAACGATTAAGGTTTTGGTTCCATAATTTTGATGAACTATTTTTTCATTCCATTTCTGATTTTAATTCCTTTTACTGCTTATTTGCAAAAGGGAACAATAAAAGGTTTTGTCAAGGACGATTCAAACCAACCTATTCAAGGAGCCTCAATAATTTATCGAAAAGATATAACCGTTGGTGCAACAACAGATGACAAGGGCCAATACGAATTAACTATTCCTTCGGGTTCTGCGCGTTTGATTTGCAAATTCACCGGAATGAAATCCGATACAATTACAATTAACGTAATTGAAAATCAATCCTTGGAAGTTAATTTCATTTTACAACCATTTGTGGTAAATCAGAAACAAGTCGAAATCAAGGTTGGAAAATTTGATAAACCAATCGAGGAGCAAACGGTTACAATGGTTGTTTTGAAACCAGAGCTAATTGAAAACAAAAATACGCGTAGCATTGAAACGGCATTGGATCAAACTCCTGGTTTGAATATCTTAGATGGTGAACCGCAAATCAGAGGCGGAAGTGGTTTTACGTTTGGTGTAGGTTCAAAAGTCGCGGTTATCGTTGATGACATGCCCATGCTTTCAGGTGATGCGGGAAGACCAGAATGGGGGTTCATTCCCGTTGAAAATATAAGTCAAATTGAAGTTATCAAGGGTGCAGCTTCAGTTCTGTCAGGAAGTTCTGCCCTATCTGGTTCGGTTCACATTCGAACTGCTTATCCGAAATCAAAGCCATTGACTAAAATCAATGTTTATTTAGGAGCTTATTCCTCTCCACAATATAAATCGATGAAATGGTGGAGTCAGTATCCGGGAATTTATGGTGTTAATTTCTTACATTCTCAAATGTTTGGAAATTTGGATTTGGTCGTTGGTGGAAATGTTAACATTGATCACGGCTATATTGGCCCACCAAAAACGGATTCGATTGTTGCAACGGTATTTCCCGATACAATTACTAATTTTTCTGAGCGAGATTTGATTTCGAAAAGAGGTAGAATCAATTTCAATTTACGTTACCGTTCCAAAAAAATTAAAGGACTGAGTTACGGGACTAATGGAAACTTTATGCTGATGCATACGAATATGCCTTTGGCATGGCTGAATGATTCTAGTGGTTTATATCGAGCATACCCAGGTGCAATTTTTCTTCAAGATCAATTCATTTTTAACGTCGATCCTTTCGTTAATCTTTTTACTCAAACGGATGGCAAACATTATTTCAGAACTCGAATTTTACACGTTAATAATGAAATGAGTGCGAACCAATCCAATCGTGCGACAACATTATACGGAGACTACATGTTTCAAAAAAGTTATCCGGAATTAAAAAATCTTGATTTTATTGGTGGGATTACCTCAACTTTCACAAATTCCTTTGCAAACATTTACGTTGGTTCAGGATCACCGAACAATCAAATGCTGAATGTATCTGCATACTCGCAATTGGAAAGCAAATTCAATAAATCACTAAATATTTCTGCAGGTGGAAGATTGGAGTACTTTCAATTAAACGATACGATTACAGCTCTTAAACCAATCTTCAGAGCCGGAGCAAGTTTAAAGTTGTATCAAGAAACATATCTACGAGCTTCTTATGGTCAAGGATACCGATTTCCTACAATTACAGAACGATTCATCAAAACTGGTGTTGGTAATTTTGGTGTTTTCCCAAACCCCAATCTGAAGCCTGAAAGCAGTTGGAATGCTGAAATTGGAATCAAACAAGGATTAAAACTTGGTGGCGTAATGGGGTATTTGGACATCGCCGGATTTTGGCAACAATATCAAAATACAATCGAATACATGTTCGGTATTTGGAGGCAATTAACAGGAGACCCGCAAACGTTGGGACAATCAGCAGGATTTATGTTTTTGAATACCGGTGAATCGCGGGTG
>JBILIY010000055.1:0-7053 GCA_044368815.1 Crocinitomicaceae bacterium | reverse complement strand
AAATCGTTTATGAAGATGAATGGCTACTTCTAGTTAACAAACCCACTGATTTTCTCTCGGTTCCAGGAAAAGAGTTGAAAGATTCAATTTTGGAACGAATTAAAATAAAATATCCAAATGCAACTGGCCCCTTGCTCGTTCATCGCTTGGATATGTCCACATCGGGTTTGTTGTTGGTCGCAAAGTCGGAAGACGTTTACAAAAACCTTCAAAGTCAGTTTATTCAGCGAAAAGTAAAGAAAACATACATCGCTCTTCTGGATGGAATTGTAAACGAAAAAGAGGGAAACGTCAATTTGCCTTTACGAGTGGATTTGGAAGATCGCCCTAAACAAATGGTTTGTTACGATCACGGGAAAAATGCGCTGACTGAGTTTAAAGTTTTGGAGATAAAAGATAACAAAACAAGGATAGAATTTTATCCAATCACAGGGCGAACACATCAATTGCGTGTGCACGCTGCTCATCATTTGGGATTAAATAACCCAATTGTTGGAGATGATTTGTATGGAACAAAAAACGAGCGCCTTCATTTGCATGCAGCTCAAATTCAATTTACACACCCGATTACGAGGGGAAAAGTGTTAGTGGACTGCAAAGCAGATTTTTAATTTAATTGAAAAGCGTATTAATTGCGAATTGCTAACCTTTAGCTCGCAACGCGGCCGTTCGCAACTAAAACGTGAATCTGCAATCCAATATCACCCCTTCCTCTCAATCACTTTTTTCACCGCATCAACTACATTTACCGTATCAATTCCATACTTCGCCATTAATTCCATTGGTGTTCCACTTTCGCCAAAGGAATCGTTTACGGCAACATATTCGTGTGGAGATGGCAATTTTCTTGCTAAAACCTGAGAAACCGCATCACCCAATCCGCCGTGCATCATGTGTTCTTCAGCAGTAACAACGCATTTTGTTTTAGAAACAGACTTTAAAATCGCTTCTTCATCCAAAGGTTTGATGGTGTGCATGTTGATTAATTCAGCCGAAATTCCTTTTTCAGCTAACATTTTAACCGCTTCAATCGATTTCCAAACTAAGTGTCCACATGCGATTATTGTGACATCTGTTCCTTCATTCAAAACATCCGCTTTACCAATAACGAATTTAGCATCAGGCTTCACGAAAATAGGCATGACTGGTCGACCGAAACGCAGGTAAACGGGACCAAGGTGATCTGCAATTGCAATCGTTGCTTGTTTGGTTTGGTTAAAATCTGCAGGGACAATTACGGTCATATTTGGCAACATACGCATCATACCTATATCTTCTAAAATCTGATGTGTTGCACCATCCTCCCCAAGAGTTAATCCGGCATGCGAAGCACAAATCTTCACGTTTTTCTGGGAATAAGCTACCGACTGACGTATTTGGTCGTAAACACGTCCCGTCGAAAAATTCGCAAACGTACCTGTGAATGGAATTTTTCCTCCGATGGTCATTCCAGCTGCCAAACCAATCATATTGGCTTCAGCAATTCCAACTTGAAAAAACCGATCTGGATTTTCGTTTTTGAACGCATCCATTTTCAAGGATCCAATCAAATCTGCGCAAAGAGCTACTACATTTGGGTTTTTTCTGCCTAATTCTGCCAATCCTTCTCCAAAACCTGATCGCGTGTCTTTATTTCCAAGTACTTCTATTTCCATTTTTATAAATTTAAATTCAATATTCGATTTGATTCGATTTTAAAACTTTTTTCCTTTGTGTAGGCCGTGGATTTTTGATCCTTTTCTCGGTAAACAATTTTGTACGTCCCAGGTTGTATATACCATTTTCCTTCTTTCAATCCAGATTCTAAATTACAAACCCATTCAAATGAATTATTTCCTTTATCGACGAAAATCTGCCCGACTAAGCCTTTTGACGCTGTGTATGTGAAGCAACCCGAAGGAATTACGTCAACATTTGTGGTTTTGCTTTGGGTAACTTCAATCCGCTGGTATGTTCGAGGTAATGTGAAAATCTCAACATCGTACATTCCGACCAAGTATTTTTGAGTTGAATTGAAAGGCTGCGAATTCAACGTTTGATTTTGTTCTTTTTGCATCACACGCATGCTGTAATTTGGGTTATTGACGTTTTTAGTTGAAATCAATTTCATAAATCCTTGCGCTGCGTCGATTTGAATAACGTTGTGGGTGTATTTCTGAAGCGAAACATTTTTCTTTTCAATTTTTGGCAAGGTATTTACAACAATGTCATATTTCAGATTTGGATCTAAAATCAATGTATCCGGATTGCCATAACGATTTAAGGTATGTGTTAATGTATATTTCAAATTTTGAGTACCTGATTCATAGAGAAATATAGTTACATCGGTTTCAGTTGGTTTTCTGGAAATATCGTTCAAATTAATTTGTGCTGTTGTATTCAAAAGTGCTTTTGAAATCACATTACTCAATACGACTTTGAATGCATCTTTACTTTCTGCATCGGAATATGAACCGATACATTTGAATTTTTCAAGGTATGATAAATCCATACCTAAACCGATTACGAAGGGAGTAACTTTTACGCCTTTATCTTTTAATTTTTTTGCGATTAAACAGGGGTCGTTGTCACATGATTCAAGACCATCTGTGATTAAAATGATGAAATTCCTCGCTAACGTATCTGGAAAATCACCAGCTGAAGCCTCCAATGAACGTGCAATCGGTGTTGCTCCTTTTGCTCGTATACTTCGAACTTTTGATTGAATGGCATCAACGGTATTTGCAGCGAAAGGAACTTCTAATTTGGTGTCAGCGCAGTCTTGGTAGGTGTTTGTTACCTCTGATTGATGCCCATAAACGCGAAGAGCAATCTCCAAGTTCGGAATTCCACGCAACTTCTCTACGGATTGAATCAAAATATCCTTGGCGGCATCCATGCGCGTTTGTTTGTCCCAATCCAAATTCATGGAGTTGGACGCATCGAGAATGAAAAGTATACGAGTTGTTTTCTGACTAAATACTAGCCCTAAAGAAAAGAAAAATAATATGAGGAATATGTTCTTCACAAATAGTCTCCCAGTGTTTCTTCTAATTGGTTAAGAGCCGATTCCAATTGTTCTGCGTTCGGCGCCGATCCATGCCATTTGTGTGTTCCCATCATGTAATCTACTCCTTGTCCCATTTCCGTTTTCATGATAATCACAATCGGCTTCCCATTTCCAGTTGCATTTTTAGCTTCGGTTAATGTAGAACGCATATTTTCAAAATCGTGACCATTCATGTGAAAAACTTCCCATCCAAAAGCTTGCCATTTTAATTCTAGGTTGCCTAAAGAAAGAACATCATCCACATCACCATCAATTTGACGCCCATTGTAATCGATCGTAGCGATGATATTATCGACTTTATTTGCGGCGGCATACATGGCAGCTTCCCAAATTTGGCCTTCTTGTAATTCACCATCTCCGTGAAGGGTGTAAATAATTGATTTGTCATTATTTAACTTTTTAACCTGAGCAGCTCCAACGCCAACAGATAATCCTTGTCCAAGAGAACCTGAGGCCATCCGAACACCAGGTAATTTTTTATCCGTAGAAGGGTGTCCTTGAAGACGAGAGGACAGTTTTCTAAACGTTGCCAATTCATCTACTGGAAAAAAGCCTGCTCGTGACAATACACTATACCAAACTGGTGAAATATGTCCATTAGAAAGGAAAAACAAATCCTCATTTTTTCCATCCATGGTAAATTCTTTCGAGTTGAAATTCATCCATTCAAAATACAGAAATGTTAAAAAATCGGCACAACCTAGTGAGCCGCCTGGATGCCCCGAGCTAACGGCAGCGACCATTCTGACAATGTCTCTTCTTACTTGAGAGGCAATATTTTCTAATTCTGAATTAAGCATTTTTTTGGATTAAAAATTCGGAACAAAACTAAGTTTTATTATCTTAGTCCATTATTGAAATGTTTTAACAATTAATGCAACTTTTCAACGAGTAATTGTGTCATTCAAGAATACGATATAATTTATGAAAAAAATCTTCTTTTCAACATTAGTTTTTTGTTCCTCATTTGCTGTTTTTTCTCAGAAATATAGCACAGATCTTGAAAAAAGTTATAATAAGAATGAGTTAAAGAAAATGAGTTCTGAAGATCTCTTTTTATTGGAATATGCTTTAACGAATGGAGTTTACATTACCACCTTGCCACAAAAGGAGACTTCTGAAATTAAAGTACTAAATGTTAGTTCTCAAATTAAAA
The DNA here is from genome assembly GCA_044368815.1 of Crocinitomicaceae bacterium. Classification (GTDB taxonomy): domain Bacteria; phylum Bacteroidota; class Bacteroidia; order Flavobacteriales_D; family Crocinitomicaceae; genus UBA952. The sequence continues at coordinate 2,848 of JBILIY010000055.1, read as the reverse complement.
ATTTCACAGACGTTGGTTTACGTATCGAAAATCAAAATCAATACTTCAAAATTACTGGAACTGATAAAATGTTGGTTGTTAAATCCAAGTATGTATTGCAAAACGAATTAAAAAATAAGAACAACTAAGAAATGAAGAAACTATTTAACACACTATTCTTTGTTCTATTTGCTTGGAGTTCGTTTTCACAGAATGTAACAATGGGGGACGTTGGTTTTCCTCAATCCAATCCGATAAACTGCAATACGTTTGGTATTACCGGAACTAATTTCTTTGATCCAGGAGGTCAAACAGGGAATTACACGCCGAATTTTAATGATACTACTGTTTTCTGTCCAGATTTAACTTTAGGTACAAAGGTCACTTTGACGTTTGCAATCAACGCAGGCTTTGAATTTAATGTAGATGGTTCCGATTTCATTTATGTTTACGATGGGCCAAATACGAGTTCACCACTCTTAGGTATTCACAATTCAGTTACGGATCCAACGGGTTTTGCTTACCAGGCATCTTGGGATAATCCAAGTGGATGTTTAACCGTTGTATTTATTTCTAATGGAGCAACTGAAGGCACAGGTTGGCTTGCGAATGTCCAATGTGGAAACCAATATCAACCTTTTGAAGGACATATTGAAGCGTATATCAATGGAACAGGCTCCAATGCTTTAAATCCTCTTGACACGGGTTTTGTGGATGTTTGTTTTGGAGACAGTATTTTGTTCGTTGCAAAGCCTCTTTTCCCAAATTCGCTAGAAACTACTGGTTATGGGTATTCACAAAATGTAAATACGAATGTTGATTTTCAATGGGAAATAACAGATGGGGGAACGTATCCACAAAATGATTCTATTTGGTTTACACCTCCTGCTCGATCAGGTTATTTAGTAGATGTGAAAATAACTGATCAATTTCCATTGAATGAGCGTGTAAGGTGTAAGGTTAGAGTTTCTTTATTACCTAGTTTTGCTGGCACTGGTCCTCTTGAAGATTCCGTTTGTTTGGGATTGAATACGGAATTACTAGGAGGGGTCACAACTCAAGATACAGTTGGAGTTACCATTCCACCAGGCACCTTTGAATTAGGCGGAAATTTTGCCGGTTTAACCTACTTGCCTGATGGTTCGGGTCAACAATATACCGCGCCAATTAATATCTCAGGATTCCCTGATGGCGCCGTAATTTCGAATGATCAAGATTTGAATCAAGTATGTATTACAATGGAACATTCCTTCTTGGGGGACTTAGAAATATGGCTTGAGTGTCCTTCTGGACAAATCGTTCCACTTGTTAATTCATATAGTCCTGGACAAATTCCTGGAGGAAATAGTGGTGGTGGAACGTTTTTAGGTCATCCAATAGATGATTCTGGTGGTGGTGGACCTGGAGAGGGTTGGGAATATTGTTTTAGTTCGGTATTCAACACCATCAATGGATCAATGACTCAAAATCTAACAAACACAGTCCCTGTTACGAATCAACCACCTTTATCTGCTGGTAGCTCAATCGACCCAAGTGATACGTATCAACCTGAAACTGCTTTTAGTAGTTTTACAGGATGTCCTATTAATGGTGTCTGGACGATTCATGTTCAAGATAATTTGGGTATTGATGACGGATACATTTTTGAATGGGGTCTTTATTTTGATGCCTCTTTCTTCCCTGGTTTAGGAAGTTATCAAACAGAGGCGGATACAAGCTGGTGGTCCTTTGATCCAACAATTGTTTCAGGTCAAAATGATACGTTAATAATCGTTCAGCCGAATCAAACAGGAGTTTATAGTTATACCTTTAATGTAATTGACAATTTTGGTTGTCCGTACGATACCTCGGTGGCGTTCGTCGTTTTACCTCTTGCCAATATATTTGAAGATACTATTGCTTGTAACGAGTACTTTCAAGTTTCGGGTACAACTGCATTCAATGGTGGAGTTTGGTCCGCAGTGGATACCGCAATTGGCTTTTCAAATGTAAATAGTAATAACCCAATAATAGTCACCTCGACCCCTGGTATTTACGAGGTCGTCTTTACGGATAATCAATGTAATTATTCGGATACTGGAAGAATCGAATTTCCACCACCAATTTATGTGCAAGTTCTTGACACCATTATTTGTGTAAATGCCAATTTTGAGCTTAATCCATTAACGATGAATGCGGGTGTTTTACAGGCAGGTTATAACCCTAGTTATCAATTTTCTTGGGAAAATGGCAGCACAGATTCCATTCGGATAATAAATCAACCAGGAAATTATATTGCAACAGTTTCCAATTATTGTTATACCTATTCTGATACTGCAACAATTGGAAATAAAGTTTGCGATATAACAGCACCGAACGTTGTCGTACTTTCGTCTCAAGCAGGAAATAATACGTTTTTTGTGAACTACAGTGGATTGGAAGCTTTTTATTGTGTAATCTCCAATCGTTGGGGTAATAAAATATACGAATATACTGATCCTGCAGGTGGTTGGGATGGAAGAACAATGGGAGGAACTTTGGTTGAAGAAGGGGTTTATTTTTATAAAATAGAAGCTACTCTTCAGGGAGGGGAAGATGTTAAACTTCATGGTTTCGTTCATTTGAAATACTAAACTATCTACTTTTGCTCTCGAATAAATGGCAAATATGACACTTAGTGAGTTTCAAAAAGATATCGAACAAGGAATTCCAACTGCTATTCCTCCAAGGAAAGAATATGATTTGAATGTAAATCACGCCCCAAAACGCAAGGGAATTTTATCTCGTGAGGAAAAGAAATTGGCCATTCAAAATGCGCTTCGCTATTTTCCGAAAGATCAACATAAGGAACTAGCCGGGGATTTTTCCGAAGAACTCAGAAATTACGGTC
>JBILIY010000054.1:0-7059 GCA_044368815.1 Crocinitomicaceae bacterium | reverse complement strand
GCGGCTGCTCCAACTCCAGTTGAGTGGTAAACAATCCCAGAATTCGTATCGTTTTCGATCGACAAGCCATAAAATCGAAAGCGTTTGCCACCAATTTTTGGTTTGATATTTAAATCAATCGTTTTTATGGAGTCATTCCACAAAAAGGTTAAACCATAGGGTGTATATTTCAGCTGATTTTGAGCCGGATCAATTTGTGTTGAGTTAAACAAAACTTGGATATCATTTGACACAGAATCATTTTCAAAGAATAAAAAAACACGATGTTCACCGGCAGTAATTTGGTTCTTAAACTTAAAATTCAAACTTGCATTGGTATCCGCTGATTCAACCGTCATACCGCAAACGCCTAATGGCAAATCTGCTTTTCTTCCTTGAAAACTTTTGTTGAATTTCCATTTGCCTTTAAAGGTTGAAGCATAATTTATCGAGGAATAGGTGTTGGCTGCACCATAGTTGAAGATTAGTCCTCTTCCTCCTGACCCAAAACGTTCGTGGAATTTCTTTCGTGCTACTGTTGTGGGGTATTCCGCTTGAATATGACTTCCTCCGTAATGAATGAAAACCATTTTATCTTGGCTTACATTATCGAAGTGTGTTGCAAGCTTTTTAACTGTTTCATTCGAATAAAACTGAATGTATGCGTATGAAGTATCAACTTTTAAGGAAGTCGGATAATCTAAATTCTGAGAAAATCCGATTGACAAAAGGAATAAAAAGATAAATGGTAGTAGGAATTTCATCCAGTTAATTTGAAGTAGTTGTATCTATCGGTGCTAGAATCGGAGTAATCGTTGTTGAATCCTGAGGTTCCGTAATTATAGGTTTTGGAGGAATATATATTCCACTTTGCTTTCCTAAGTTTCTCATCATGTTGATTGTTCCTTTGCTCATGGCTCCATACATGCCCATTGCAAAAATCATGTCATTTATTTTATTCTTTCGAATAGTTTCAATGATATTTTGTTTGGAATAGCGGAAATCGACTACCCAAATTTCCTCGTAATGGCTTATTAAATAGACAACAAAGGCGTTTCCGTATGAATTTTTAATCACAATGGCTTTTTTGCCATTTTTAACATTCGTGTTGATTCGCATCATCGGTGCATCACCGCTAATGAAGGTTGAATAGGTATTGCCACCTGAAGATGAATGCGCAAATACTTGGGATTTTGATTGTTTATCGTAACCATAAGCAGTATAGCGAACCGCAGTTGTAGTTACCTTTGGAATGTAATATTCCATGGTATCCGGATTATCTTTTACGGACGGATCTAGTGTATGTTGGTATAAACTTCCGAGGAAATTATATTTCGTTCGTTTATCCATTTTATTTATGGGAACTGGCTCGAAACCAGCTGCTTTGCAAAATGCAACATACGCATAATAAGCCCCAATCGGTTTCCAATGGTGATCCGTACTGAAGTACATTTTTTCACCGGCATGCTTATTCATTTCTTCAAAGACATCGCAGAAAATTGCTCCATTAGTCAAGGTTGAACCAATTGCTTTGAGCGTTTTTTTGTTCTGGGCATTGTAATGTTTGTACTTTTCAACGGGAATAAAGGCAGAAGAAAGAGGTGCGACAGCCGAGAAGACACGACATTCACCCTTAAGCTGTTCTGCGTATTCACTCACCATTTTTGAAAAGTGCTTTGACATGGCCGGACTTCCTCCTCCCATGGGATAAACGGATCCGTTAATGATAAGCATGCTTCCGGAGTAAGCTTGTTCGAATTCATCTAAAAAATTCAATTCTGATTCCGTTGAATCCTTCTCATCTTTATTTTTATTAACCTTCGGTTTTTGAGAAACAAAGACCTTTTCTTGTTCTTTCAAATGAATACCTTTCCAAGATTGCAGTTCAACCGCCATATCTATCATGGAAGTCCGAAAAGGAAAGTGATCATCCACGTAGGAATCCATGCTATCCGCCCAAGCGCCTTTGATGTAACTCTCGTAATTTAATGCTGGAACGACTGCCAATTTTCTTTTTTCACCAACAGATATCTTTTGTTTTGGCAATACGAAATAAAGCAACGGAATCCCAAAAAGCATGGAGAAAAACAGAATTATATTTAGCTTATTGGTCATTAAAAACGAGTGTATAAAAACGGATTATAAGTTGAATTAACCAATAACAACGTTGCTAATAAAAGCATTGTTACGTTCAAAATAGGTTTTGCATTTTCGTAAAAGCGTCCGGCACTCACGGCAACTTTTGTTTCCTTCGTGTAAATTTCATCCCATGGAATACAGAATAAAATTACCAATACAAACCAGAATATATGTTCCATTAAATCCGTCGCAAAACCAACACCAATTGGATTATCGGAGGAAAATAAATTTGCCACGAACAACTTTAACTTTTCAAAATCAGTAAAATAAAAGATCGCTCGACTGAAAACAATTAGAATCAATGTATACGTATGCCGGAGTATTCGCGGTGTTTTTGCTAGAATTTTTTCCAACATTTTTTCGATAATCATTAAACAACCAAAGTAAAAGCCCCAGAGTGCGAAGTTCCAACTTGCTCCGTGCCAAATTCCGGTTAAAAGCCAAACAATCATAATGTTGCGTAATTGATTGCTTCGATTTCCACCTAGTGGAATGTAGACATAATCTCGAAAAAATTTCCCCAAAGAGATATGCCAACGGCGATAGAAATCTCCAACGGAAATTGCTGCATACGGGTGACGGAAATTCTCATCGAAATGGAAACCGAATAACTTCGCAAGGCCTATCGCCATGTCAGAATAGCCACTGAAATCGAAATACAATTGAACGGAGAACATCGTAATTCCAAACCAAGCTTCATAACTCGATAAATCATCGAAACCGACATCCAAATACTTTTTCACCAAAACACCAGCTACATTGGCAATCACAACCTTTTTGAAAAGACCCAAACAAAAGCGCGAAACACCTTCGCTCAACGTTTGCCAATTCACTGTTCGCGAATCCACTTGATCTGAAATATGTTTGTAACGAACAATTGGTCCCGCAACCAAATGTTGGAACAAACTAATGAACATCAAAAAGTTCAGCGGATTCTTTTGTGCTTTTAATTCTCCTTTGTAAACATCTACAATGTAGGAAATGACCATGAACGTGTAGAAGGAAATTCCCACCGGCAAAGAGTTAGTTGGACGATCAAAAGGAAGTGGAAATAAGTAACTTAAATTATCGTGAATGAATCCACCGTATTTATAAGAAATAAGTAAGGAGATGTTTACAATTACCGAAAATGTTACGGCGATTTTTGAACCGATCTGACCCCTCCATCGTTCTACTAATAACGCCATTGAATAATCGAACATCGCTGTGAAAATCATCAGGAAAATCCACATCGGTTCGGCCCAGGCGTAAAAAACCAAAGAGAAAATCGTTAGGGTGAGATTTCGAAATAGATTGTTTGATGTAACATAATGAAATATCAAACTGAGTGGCAAGAAAAGGTAAATAAACGTTAAACTGGAAAATACCACCCTTTAAAATTTGTAAGATTGCTTAATTTCGTTTGGGCGAATTTAATAAGTATTCCCGATTAATTTACAAATATTTTGGCAACAACTCAACCTAACAACCTCATCTCGGAAACATCTCCTTACCTATTGCAGCACGCATACAACCCTGTTCATTGGGTTTCTTGGTCGGATGAAGCATTTGAAAAAGCGAAAAAGGAAAACAAACTAGTTTTAATAAGTATTGGTTATTCGGCCTGTCATTGGTGTCACGTGATGGAGCACGAATCCTTTGAGAGCGATGAGGTAGCTGAAATCATGAACACGTATTTCGTGAACATCAAAGTCGATCGAGAAGAGCGTCCAGATGTGGATCAAATCTACATGACTGCGGTTCAACTGATGACCCAACGTGGTGGTTGGCCTTTGAATTGCTTTACCCTGCCAGATGGTCGACCGGTTTACGGCGGAACTTATTTTCCGAAAGAACAATGGATTCACATTCTAAAATCACTTGTACATACCAAGGAACAAGATCCAGAGCGTGTTTTGGAGTATGCTCAAAAGTTACAGGAAGGAATTTCTCAAAGCGAATTGATTAGTGTTCCACAAGAAATAGGACAGTTTTCGGATGAAAAATTGCACGAGTTGGTTTTGAGATGGTCGAGGCAATTTGATAATTTAGAAGGAGGAATGAACAAGGCTCCAAAGTTCCCGATGCCGAATAACTATTCATTTCTGTTGAGCTATGCAAAGAAGTTCGATTCGGAAAAAGTTTCGAATCATGCCCACCTGACGCTTCAAAAAATGGCACTTGGTGGAATTTACGATCAAATTGGTGGCGGATTCGCTCGGTATTCAGTGGACATGATTTGGAAAGTACCACACTTTGAGAAAATGCTTTACGACAACTCTCAACTTATTTCGGTTTACTCCAAAGCATTTCGAGACAAGCCAAACGAACTTTTCAAAGAAACCGTTTTTGAAACCATCGAGTGGCTCCAAAGAGAGATGTTGGATCAGTCGGGAGCTTTTTACAGTGCTTTGGATGCCGATACCGAAGGGGAAGAAGGGAAATTTTACTGTTGGACGGAAGAGGAACTTCAAAAAGTTCAGAATTTGGATGTAGATTTTGTCCGCGACTATTACAACATCAATCAATTTGGATTTTGGGAAGATGAGAAATACATCCTTCTGAGAAGAGAAACGAACACTGAATTCGCTAATAAAAAAGGGCTTTCACTTGATGAACTAAAATCAAAGGTTACTACGGTTAAAAATAGACTTTTTGAAGAACGAAGAGCACGAACGTTTCCTGGTTTGGATTACAAATGCTTAACGGGTTGGAACGCAATGACCATTCGAGGACTCTGCGATGCTTATGTAACTTTTCACGAGGAACAATACTTGATTTTAGCTCGAAATTGTGGAAAATGGATCCTTGAGAAGCAATACAAAGAGGGGAAACTCAAACGCGTTTTCTCAAAAGGAGAAACGAAAATAGATGGATTTTTGGAAGATTACGCCCATACCATTGATGCCTTTATTGCTTTGTATCAAGTAACCGCGGAATTGCATTGGCTCGAAACAGCGAAAGAGCTCACGGAAGAAGTTGCAAGAAATTTCATGAACGCCGAAAGTAAAATGTGCTATTTCACGTCTTCGGATTCGAATCTAATCGCACGCAAAATGGATTTAAACGACAATGTGATTCCGGCTAGTAACTCGGTGATGGCAAGAAATTTTTGGAAGCTCGGACATTGTTTTCGAAACGATGCTTGGATTTCAAACGCGAAACAAATGCTTGCGAACGTTTACGAAGGAATGGAATTTTACGGCTCTGGTTATTCGAATTGGGGACAATTATTACTTGAGATTTTGGAAGAACCAATTGAAATAAATGTTGTTGAAATGAAATTCGAACGGGAGCAAATATTACCTTTTATTCGAGAGAATGTTGTTTTATCCTTCCACAAGGAGATTTCCATGTCAAGGAATTACGATAAGCAAGGAATTTACATCTGTCACAAGGGAAGATGCTTGGCTCCAGAGCAAGATATGGGAGAAGCTTTTAAACGTTACTCAGAACTTATTTCCTTATCCACTACTTCCAACTCCTTGTAAAATATTTCGCCAAAAGCCCTAATCAGTGGCTCTTTCAGAAATCGATAAACGGATACTTGTAATTTTTGGCCACAAGAACATGCCGGCTCGCAGATTTTCCAGCGGTCGTAGTTTAAGGCTGTGTAATCACCAAATTTCTTAACGCGAATCGGGTAGAGATGGCAGGAAATCGGTTTGTTGAAATCAATTTTATTTTCGCGAAAGGCCTTTTCAATCGAACATTTCGCGATTCCGTGTTCATCTTTGAAGACAAAAGCGCAATCACGGCCATTCAATAGAGTGGTAACAGGTTCTTGCTCCTCATCCAAATAGCTGACACCATTTTTTTCAACTTCAGAAATTCCGGATTCCGTCATAAAGGGTTTGATCTTATCCAGATTGTTCTGAATTAATTCGACCTCATCATTCGTTAAAGGCGCACCTGTATCTCCTTCCACACAACAAGCTCCTTTACACGCATTTAAATCACAAACGAATTTTTGACTAAAAATCTCAGTTGAGATAATTTTGTCTTCTATTTCAACAAGCATAAGCAAAGTTAAGTTAAAAAATTGCGAAATAATTTTGTCAGTTTAAATATTCACACTACTTTTGTATCTGAAATTTAGAAATTAAAAACGAGAGGGGACGAAAGTCCCCTCTTTTATTCTAGAGATGATTAGTAAAGAAACGATATCAAAATTAGCTGAAGAGCGCATGACAGAATTAAACAATGGTTTATACATTGTGGAACTTTCTATTTCTGCTTCAAACGTCATTCATTTGGAACTTGATAAGATGAAAGGTGGCGTTACTGTTGATGATTGCGTTTCTGTATCTCGTAACATCGAGCATAACCTAGATCGTGAAAAGGAGGATTTTGAATTGCATGTTTCCTCTGCGGGATTGGATAAGCCTTTGCGACATATTAATCAATATGTTAAAAATATTGGAAGAAACTTAAGTGTGGTTTTAAAGTCAGGGGGTAAAGTTCAAGGTGAAATCATTAAAGTGATGGATGAGAAACTAATTCTTGAAAGCAAAACCATGCAAAAATTAGATGTTAAAAAAAGAAAGGAATTGGTGACCGAATACCACGAGTTGCCATTTAATGATGTAAAAGAAGCAAAAATCGTCGTATCTTTTAAATGATAAAATATGAATAGCTTAGAATTAGTAGACTCGTTTTCGGAGTTTAAGGAATTAAAGAACATTGACAAACAAACCATGCAGCATGTCTTGGAAGATGTGTTTCGTGCTATGTTTAAAAAGAAGTTTAATACGGATGAACACATCGACATCATCGTAAACATCGACAAAGGTGATGTACAGATTTTCTTGAACAAAGAAATCGTTGATGATGGTGAGGTAGAGGATCCAAATACGGAGATTGCTTATTCTGATGCTATTAAAATTGAGCCGGATTTTGAAATTGGAGAGGAAGTAACAGAAGAATTCAAATTCGCTGATTTCGGCAGAAGAAACATTCTTT
>JBILIY010000052.1:0-7126 GCA_044368815.1 Crocinitomicaceae bacterium | reverse complement strand
CGAATTTAAAGCCAATGGAAACGCGAAAAATCCTTCGAATAGCGAATCAAGAAGAAATCGATAAATGGATCAAAGGTCGTTCCTTGGAGAAAGACTTGATGTATAAAGCGCGAACGCTTGCCTTGAATTTAAAGATGGAAATGAAAATTTCCGATGTGGAGTATCAGGGTGATCTTTCCAAAGCTACGTTTTATTACACGGCTGAAGGACGCGTTGATTTTAGACAATTGATTAAAGATATGGCGGACGATTTCAGGGTCCGAATTGAAATGCGTCAGATTGGTTCCCGACAAGAAGCTTCACGTTTGGGCGGAATTGGCTCTTGTGGACGTGAATTGTGCTGTACGACGTGGTTAACGGATTTTCGCTCCGTTTCTACTTCTGCGGCGCGCTATCAGCAACTATCTTTGAATCCGCAAAAATTGGCGGGACAATGCGGAAAGTTGAAGTGTTGTTTGAATTATGAATTAGACATGTATCTCGATTCAATGAAATCTTTCCCGAAACCTGAAACTCGCTTACATACTGAAAAAGGAGACGCTTTCCATTTCAAAACCGATGTTTTCAAACGATTGATGTGGTATGGCTACCAAGGTGAAAATGGCTTGATTGCTTTGACTCCAGAACGTGTGAAAGAAATAGTAAAACTCAACAAAGAAGGAGTAAAACCTAAAGATTTGAAAGACTTTGAAATCGTTGAGCAAAAAGAAGTTGAGGTGGGTTATTCGAATGTGGTTGGACAAGACAGTTTGAATCGTTTTGAGAAAAACTTCACTAAATCAAAGAATCAAAATCGGAAGAAAAAGAAAAACAAGAATACCCAACAAGAAAATAAAAACAATCCCGTAAGTTGATGAAGAACGTTTTATTTTTAATGACTTTATTGTTGTTCTTTGCTAGTTGCGACGAAACTGCGTATTATCAAAAATCTTTTGGTTTTAAGAATAACATGTGGAGTCAAGATGTAAAACCGAAATTTGAAGTTGAATTTCAAGATACAACCAAACTTTACGATTTTGTTTTAACACTCAGAACAACAACAGATTACAAATACAGCAATCTTTGGATTTTCTTAAATTCTACGCCACCTGTTGGTGAATCCGTTCGTGAACCTTATGAAATTAAAACGACTTTTCCAGACGGAAGTTGGATCGGAAAGGAAACTGGAACGATTGTAGAACATCAACTTGTTTTCAAACGTCGCCGATTACCATTTAAAGGAAAATACAAGTTTGCAGTGGAACAAGCCATTACCGAGAAAACGGTTGATGAGGTTCTAGACATTTCCCTACGAGTCGAAGAAGTAAAGGAATAAAATGCGCTTCAGAATGCTTTCCAATGAAGAGCTTCAGCATTTAGAAGCCGAATTCAAGCAATTCTTAATTGTGAATCAAATCCATTCCGATGAGTGGAAGAAAATCAATGAAGCTGAACCAGAGAAAGCGCTTGCTTTGGTTGAATTATTCAGTGATACCGTTCTCTTGAAAGTCTATGAAAAGATTGAATACTTGGAGTTTCGTTCAAAGCTGCTGTTCTCTGTTTACCGAATTCATCACGATAAAATTCAAGCGATTCACGTCAAGTCGGAGGATTATTCATTGAGTTTAGAAAAAGACGAGGAAATTTCAGTCGCCATTAATTCAAATCCGTCAAAGCTATCTATTTACCGAGCTGAGAAAAAGGTTAATCCATTCAAAGAAGACGAAGTTCATCGCCTGGTAGAACAAGGTTGTGTGAAGTCAACTGAATTAGTTTGGAAACAATTCTATCGATTAATTAAAACATCAGCATAGCTGCACCACTGCTTATTTTAATGGGTCTTTCAATCAAGAAATAAAAGTTCGTTACCTCTTTCGAAGCGGGATTTAAGAATTTCCTCCCTTGAGGGAGGATTATGGAGGGTGACTTGCTATCCACGATAATTTTCCGTACCTTCAAATATGCACAATAACAATCTTTACAATAAAAATCTCAGAGAATTTGCGCGAGAATTAAGAACTCAATCCGTTTCGAAAGCTGAAAAATATATCTGGAAAACTGTACTTTCAAAAAAGCAAACCGGTGAACGATTTTTAAGACAAAGACCCATTTTCAATTTTATCGTCGATTTTTTTGCTCCTGAACTTGGATTGATTATAGAAATTGATGGTTCATCACACAAGAATAAGGCAGAATATGACTTTTATCGTCAACAAAAACTAGAAAGTTTTGGATATGTTTTTTTAAGGTTTAAGGAAGGGGATGTAATCCAAAATATTCCAATGGTAAAAGAAAGTATTGATTATGCTATTTTTTGTTTGAAGAAAGAAAACAGATAAAATAAAAGATCACCCTCCTCGATCCTCCCTCAAGGGAGGAAGATAAATTTCAACCTCGATTAAAACATCAGCATAGCCAGACCGCAGCCGATCAGAATACTAATGAGTTTCAATAAATTGAACTTATGATTCTCAGACGTTTCAAAAATAATTGTGGTCGAAATATGCAGAAACATTCCTACTACAATAGCCAAAATCACGTGAATATCGATACCGATTTGTTCCGGTGAAATTTGGAATCCCAGGATTACACCAATCGGATTCATCGCTGCAAAAGCCAATAAAACAAGCCACGCTTTCACTTGCGATAAATTGGTGTTTACCAACAAAGTCATCAGGGCAATCGACACAGGTATTTGATGGAAAATAATTCCCCAGAAGAGCGAACCATGTTCGTGTGAATGGTCGGAGACAATACCAGCATATTGATTTCCCAGCGGAATTCCTTCTATGATTGAGTGAACCGAAAGTGAAATAAAAAGAACCCACGGCAAGGCTTGTCCTTTGTGAACGTGAACGTGCCCATGTTCAATCCCTCCTGAAAAATATTCCAAGATTAATTGAATCAAAAATCCGAGTAAAATAAACAAACCAACTTGTGTTCCTTTATCCTGATAAATATCCGGAAGCAAGTGCTGAAAAATAATAGCCAATAAAAAACCACCACTGAATGCGAGCGAAAGTTTAATGAATTGACTCTTGTTGGTCGCTTGGAGGTAACTCACAACAAGTCCACCAGAAATGACAGATAAAAATAAGCCAATAAAAACAAAAGTTAAACTCATTATTTTCGCTGTGCAATGATGATTAAACGATCTGAAGTCGAGGGATCAAAAGGATTCAAATCAAAGCTTCCAAAGGTATTAAGAATTTGGAATTGATCAGCAAGTAACGATTCAAAGTCACTTAATTTCAATGCTTGTACACGTTCGGTGAAATCAAATTGCTCTCCTTGATCTTCGAACTGAATCCGCTTAAAGATGTGCTTTCCATCGCAGTGGCGTGTGATATTAAAAATTAAATCATCCACTTTTTTTTCTTCTCGAGCAACGAGGTTTGAAATTACTTTTTCGGCATTCATAAAATCGATAACTAAAACCCCATTTGGAGAAAGCATTTGAGCAATTGCGTTACAAACCCGCTCATTATCGGTGGTATCATCAAAATATCCAAAACTCGTGAACAGGTTAAAAACCGCATCGAAGGTTGCTCCCTGAATTGGCTCACGCATGTCTTGCACTTGAAAATCCAAGTGTTCATTTTTCAATTCGGAAGCAATCGCAATGCTGTTCGGAGATAAATCTACGCCCAAGACTTCGTAACCAAATTCATTTAGGGTTTTCGCATGTCGTCCTTTGCCACATGCTAAATCAAGCAGTTTTGAGTTTTTATCTAATTTCAGAAAATCCAACAAATTGGAAATGAATAATTTCGCTTCGTCTTCATTGCGATTGTTGTAAAGCTGATGATAATAACTTGTGTCAAACCAACTCGCAAACCACTCCTTTTGTTCCATGATGTAAAGTTACGAATGATTTTGGGCTCGAAAACCAACCAATTTAATGTTAGCAAAAATTAAAATTGGGCTAATTTCCCTAAATTTGTTAAAACCTATCCAATGAAAAGAGTCCTATTTCTCATTCAATTATTCCTATTTTCAGGTGCTTTCTCACAAGACACAACGTGGGTTCAAACATTTACGTTTGATTCGATAACAACACGTAGAGCGAATTTCACGTTTCCTCAGGAATTAAATACCAAGCGTTTCGAGAAAGTTTTAATGTACTATAAATTGAAATGTAGTCCGCTCACAACCTGGGATCAATACGATTGCGGTGAATGGGATTATTTGACTTACACACGTGTTTTCGATCACACAGGAATTTATGATTCAGTTCGGAAGGATGGTAATCGTTTTTTGGCTAATTGGGGAAATCCGGGGACAATAAATTATACACCAGCTCCAATTACTATTTTTGATACATATACGAGAATAGAACAAGAAAGAGCTTCTACTAGCTTGAGCTCATCTCCTTTAAATTCAGGAACAAGTAGTTCTAACTCTATTTTCAATACTGCGAGCAAAGGATCACGCTTTCAGCAATTATTGACGGCGAGCGAATTGACCGCTGCTGGAATTCAAGCAGGAGACATTGAAGGAATGATTTTGGAAATCCTCGATATAGGATCAAATGGGTATCTTCTTAGTCCTCGAATTTCAATAAAAGCTACGAATGATATCTCAATCTCTGACTTTCTTTCAACAGGTTTCTTGGAAGTATACAACAGAACAAGAGACGAAGGGAATCCTCTGTTGGTAGGGCCTAATGAGTTTATATTCTATCAACCTTTTAACTGGGATGGAACGAGTAATATAATTATTGAATTTAACTATGCATCTGACGAGCCTTCCACAAATGGACTTGTTTTTACAACTGAAAATGTTCCAGGGAATGCAGCTCTCTCATACCCTGATCGAAACGGATATTTAAATCTTTCGGGAACGAATTACACAATGACTGAATTGTCGGATTTCACTGTTGGTCAGGAATTGACTGTTGAATTTTGGGCAAAAGGAAATGGAACAGCGGGTACAAACACAACTATTTTAGAAGCATATGATACGCTCAATAACCGCATTTTAAATATTCACATGCCATGGAGCGATAACAACGTTTATTTTGATGCAGGAGTTTCTTCGGGTTATGATCGAATTAACAAAACAATGTCTGCTTTGGAAATGGACAATACATGGAATCATTGGGCTTTCGTTAAAAAGCAAAGTACAGGTGAAATGTTCATCTATAAAAATGGGGCATTGTGGCATTCAGGAAACAATAAAACGAGAAATATCGGGTACATTCACCGCTTTATTTTAGGCGCAAACGCCGATCAAGGTTTGAAATGGAAAGGAAAAATCGATGAATTCCGTTTCTACAACTCTGCGCTTTCTGCATCTACAATTCAAGCGAATTACCAAAGCAAAATAACTAATGCTCATCCAAACTGGAATAATTTACTTGTTTACTATGACTTTGATAATGAAAATTATGCAATCGATAAATCGGTAAATGATAACCTATTAATGCCTTCAGAGCATAATATGATTCGGTTTGATGAGTTACCAGTTTGTGGTGTGCAAGTTTCATCTGAAAAACCAGTACTTTCTTTGATGCAAGGAATTATCAGTTCAACGGCAACAACTATTTCGGTAGATGAAAAAAGGTTAAAGCCGCGAACAGTTATTTTCGAACAACAACCATTGAACAGACATTTCGAAATCACGAATGCCTATGTGGGAACGCTACAAGGAAATAACATTCAATATGACGAAAATGGACAGATATTGGCTCAAGTTCCATTTGTCGCTACAAATCAACTGTTGAATGAACAAATTACATATTACAATCAACCTTATGAAATAGTTAAAGATGTGGAAATTGCACGCTACATAACACCTTATGGAATTCAATTTGATTTAGGACCCAATGGTTTTGCCTGGATATATGACGTGACGGATTATCAGGATTATCTAAAAAACACGGTCGATTTAGCAGCACACAATACCCAAGAATTATTGGATTTGAAATTTGCCTTTATCGAAGGAATTCCACCTAGAGACTTGCACAAGCGTCAACCAATTTGGTCAGACTTTAGATCCTATGGTTTTGCGAACATGGCTAATGATGTGGACTTGCAAGCAAAAAAAATCCATCTTGCTGATTCATCTCAGAACTTCAAGATAAAGACGCGAATGTCTGGTCACGGACAAGTTGGAAACATGGCCTGTTGTGAGTGGGTTCCGAATAGTCATCAAATTAAAGTAGATGGCGTTTCTCGTTTCAATTGGAATATTTGGGAAGAAACCGATTGTGGAGATAACCCGAATATTGGGCAAGGTGGGACGTGGCCTTATGCACGTGAGGGATGGTGTCCTGGCGACCAAGTAAAGGAATATGAATTTGAATTAACACCATTCGTAACTCCTGGTGATAGTGTGGAATTAGACTATGTAATCAATCAAGTTCCAGCAAACGATCCTGGTCAGGCTGGCGGGAATTACATTGCGGCTTTTGACTTGATATCCTATTCAGCACCAAATTTTCAGAATGATGCAGCAATCAAAGATATCTTGAATCCAAATAACTACGAGTACTTCAGTAAATGGAATCCAACGTGTTCAAATCCACGCGTAATTTTGAAAAACACAGGTGCAAATCCTCTAACATCTTGTCGAATAACTTGTTGGGTTTCATACGGCAATAACATTTCATTGGATTGGACCGGAAACCTTGGATTTTTAGAAGAACAAATTGTTGAAATTCCTGTTAGCGATTACAATTTCTGGGGAGGATGGGATGGTAGCAATACCTTTAAAGCCATGGTTCATGAAGTAAATGGAATTGCAGGTCACGATGAATATAGTCAAAACAGCACGAAAACAGTGCGTTTTGACGCGCCAGAGCGAATCGATGGACCATTTTTCGTTTGGCTGACAACGAATAATAAAGCCAATGAGAACAGATATCGTTTACAAGATCACGCTGGCAATGTAATTTTCGAGCGAAACCAGTTAACGAACCAAACTCAGTATAAAGATACTTTTAGTTTGAATCCAGGATGTTACTCCATTATTATTGAAGATTCGGATAATGACGGACTCTCTTTTTGGTATTCTTCACAGGTTGAAGGAGAGACTGCTGGTTCAATGCGTTTGCGACTCGTAGGTGGAAGCTACATCGAGTTTTTCCCTGGTGATTTTGGAAATTACCACCGATATGACTTCTCAGTTGGATTTACTATGGATG
>JBILIY010000051.1:0-7159 GCA_044368815.1 Crocinitomicaceae bacterium | reverse complement strand
CGAACCATGTACCTGAAATTTGTTTGTAGTGCATTTGGAATTTAAAATTCCCATAGTATTCAGAATTTAAATCCATCCACAAACTACCATCTTCATCCTCGTATAAATAACGGATGTCCGAGGAATCACAAATTAACTGTCCTCCTTTTTCTAATAGTGATTTAGCTTTTAATAATGTTTTTTCCAAATTCGTTAAAGTTCCGGCGATTCCAATACCATTCATCATCATTAGAATTGTGTCAAATTTTGTTTGACTATTGAATGATTCAAATGAACTCAATGTTGATGGAATGCCTGATTTTTTTAAATACTCTATTGCTCCTTGAGAGTTGTCAATAGCGTGAACAGGCAAACCGTTTTTTATTAATTCATGACAATGAATTCCTGCACCGGCTCCAACATCCAATACTCTCCCTTTGCATATTTTTAGTGCTCTTTTTTCAATGTCAGGCATATCCTTGAAGTTTCGAAAAAGCACTTCGATTGGTATGATGTCATCTTCACAAATATCTGAGCTAACTACTATGTCGAATGGTTTTTTATTTTTTGAGTAATCCAAAATGGCTTGACCAATGGGATCGTTGGAGTTTGTATTCATCAAATTAATAGTCGTATTCGTTGTAGTCATTTAAATCATCGTCTGAGTAATCATCGTCAAAATCATTTAATCCCAATTCATCCTCTTCTTCATCTATCTCATCACCAATAAAGAGTTCTTCATCAATTTCTTCTCGTGATTCTTCTTTGGGAGGATTTCCAACCGATAGTAATAATTCAGGTGAGCTAGGATCGTTTCGATCAAATCCTATTAATTCGATCAGAAAAATCCACATGCGCATGAAATCATAAACCAATATAAACTTCTGATCTGGCTCTTCAAGGAAATCTTTAATGATTGCGTTTTTCATTACAGCCGCTGGAGAATCAATCGAGTCGTCATCGTAGGACATATCCATTAGGCTAATTTCGTGACCTTTATCCCAATCGTCGTTCGATACATAAAAACTAGCCATTTGATCTCCTTTGAATTTAAAGGCCTTCATGATGGCTTGGTAAAGTGATTCAAAATTATCCGAGTCCGCAATCAGAATATCTCGGAATATTTCTTCGTTTTTATCTGAATCCAATAAAACTCTAAATTTTAAACCAGGCATAAACTTAGTTTTTAGGTGCAATTATAAAATTAATCAATTCTTTAATTCGGGAGTAATTTTTATTTCCAATCCAAGATTATTACCGATGCGTATCATTTCCTTAACTGCTTCCAAATAATTATTAGAAATTACACCCTCCAAGATAGCTTCTTTTATTTGGCTTTTGATGATACCTATTTCTGCTTGTGGTCCGATTCCAAAAGTTTTCATAATCAGGTCGCCAGAAACTGGAGGTTGAAAATTTCGAATTCGATCTTTTTCTTCTACCAGTCGAAGTTTGGTTGATACTAATTCGAAGTTTTGCTTATATTTTTTAACCTTGAATTCGTTTTTGGAAGTAATGTCAGCGTTGCAAAGAAGCATCAAATCATCAATATCGTCTCCCGCTTCGTTGAGTAATCTT
The DNA here is from genome assembly GCA_044368815.1 of Crocinitomicaceae bacterium. Lineage (GTDB taxonomy): Bacteria > Bacteroidota > Bacteroidia > Flavobacteriales_D > Crocinitomicaceae > UBA952. The sequence goes on along the minus strand of JBILIY010000051.1, from coordinate 5,602 downwards.
CGAATCGCCGAATCGCTGACAGAACCTTTAACCAACGCAATAGGGCGGAGGTGAAGTCGTACCATTTTCTGAACATATTTCATTTTCTGGTCTAACGGAAGTTTTAAACGCTGAAATATTTTTGGGACCATACGAGCTCCAATTTCCTCGTGTCCGTGAAAAGTCCATCCAACAATCTCATCAAATCGTTTGGTAGGTGGTTTTGCGATATCATGTAAAATGGCGGCCCAACGCAACCAAAGGTTTTCGGAATTCTCACCTAAGTTATCAAGTACCTCAAGCGTATGCAAAAAATTATCCTTATGACTTTTTCCATTGATGGTTTCAACTCCTTGCAAGGCAGTCATTTCAGGAAAGAATTGATGTAATAAACGTGTTGCATTCAATAATTTAAAACCACGAGAAGGAGTTTCCGTTAAGATAATTTTATTCAGTTCGTCTGAAATTCGTTCTCTTGATATTATTTCTAAACGTTCGGATTGATTTTTAATCGCCTCCAAACTTTTGGTCTCAATTTTAAAATTTAAACGAGTTGCAAAACGAATTGCTCTGAGCATTCTTAGCGGATCGTCGCTAAAAGTTACATCCGGTTCGAGAGGTGTTCTGATAATTCCGTTTCGCAAATCTGCTAACCCATTAAAGGGATCTACTAAATCCCCATAGTTTTCTTCACTCAGGGCCAAAGCCAAAGCATTTATTGTAAAGTCTCTCCGGAATTGATCATCCCTAAGCGTGCCTATTTCCGTGAAGGGTTTTCTAGAATTGAATTCATAGGATTCTTTTCTTGCACCAACGAATTCCACATCAAGATCTTTGTATTTAAAATGCGCTGTTCCGTAATTTTTGAATATGCTAACGTTTTTGACTTTGAGAATTTTAGCTACTTCTTGAGCGACTAACGTTCCATCACCAACCACAACAATATCAATGTCCTTTGAGGGTTTTTCAAGAAGTAGATCCCTCACAAAACCACCAACAACATATGCCTCGAGACTATTTTCCTTAATAAAATTGGAAACAACTTTAAAAACGGGGTGCTTAAGGTAGTTAGCGTAATTCGAAGACATTCCTACAAAGGTAAGATTTCGTAGCTAAAAAGAATGAAAAATAGAAATCTTAGTCTTCGTCTTCATCTTCGAAAAAATCCTCGTCTTCATCCCTTTTCTTGTAAGAAAACAAGTCGTCATCAAGTTCGTCGTCGTCGTCATCAAAGAAACGGTTGTTTTTACCGCTTTTCTTGTACGCGTCCATTTTAGGTTTTTTGGAACGATTATCACTTTCAGAATCGCTTGTTTTTTTGTCTTTAACTAGTTTTTTTCGTGGTTCAGTTTTTAGAGGTGCATCTGTAACTGGAGGAACAAAAGAGTTAGTTGACTTATTTTCGAAAGCGGGTTTATCTGTTTTTGGAGGTCGAGTATTAGGTTCAGCTGGTCGTGGACTTCGATTTTCTCGTGCTTCGGCTTCCTTTACAGTCATGGGACGACCATTTACTGCAAAGTTGTCCAACGATTTTATGGCATTTAAGGCTTCCTCGCGATTTGGCATTTCAACGAATCCGAAACCCCTTGATTTACCTGTTTCTCTGTCGGTGGCAACGTTTGCTTTGAAAACTTTACCATGCTGTTCAAACAATTTTCTTAATTGTTCACTCGTTACTCCAAAGTCTAGTTTGGCAACAAAAATACTGGTCATAAAAAATTAAAACAACAATTTAAATGGTTGAAAATACTTAATATCCCCGAAATTATGATAAAATTTTCGATTCCAACATATTGAGATTAAAAAATCATAAATATTTCTTGTTTTTCTTCTAAATCAGATCTGGAAATGGTTTTAATTTTCAATAATTCTATATTAATTCTAGAAATATTTGTAATTTTCGCTTCTCTTTAATTTAAAATGACGGAACTAAAACTCACACAAACCGAATCGACGCCGTTCGTTTTCTTTCAAAAAAATGGAATTCTTGAGATTTCGGGAAAAGTTATACCAGATTCAGATATAGATTTTTGGACTCCTATTAGCAGTTGGTTTAATTGGTATTTAGAAAATCCTGCAGCAAATACTATTTTCCGTTTAAGAATTGATTATTTAAATACGTCCTCCTCAAAAGAGATTTTGCATATGCTTTATCGATTGAACGAACTAAAGGATCGAGGATATTTTGCTTCTGTTCAATGGGAGTATAATGATGGTGACTTCGATATGTTGGAAGTTGGTCGAGATTATGAACACATGGTGAAAGTGCCTTTTGAATTTTTGGTTCTTTCCGAAAATCCGTGCGTGTAATAATTAGGGTAAATATTTATTACTTTTGTTTATGCGATTGGTAAAGCAAATACCACATGAACGTTTTCTGATTCAACTTCATCAATATAACGGTAAGTATATTCTTAAAATTGAACTTGGAGGTTTCGAACAGTCATTTAAAGTATCTGAAATGGATATCGACATCGAAAAGTTGGAAAACAAACTTTCAAGTGAATTCTTAAAAAATTGTTTTGATCGATTTTTATCTATGCGATCGGATTGGGAAAGCTTGATAACTTCATTGTAAATTGAAAATATATGAATTTAAAAACTATACTTAGGAAGCCTGTAATATCATTTCTGACTTTTTCGATTTTAGTATCTTCTTGTGGATCTGATTCTAAAAAAGAAAAGAAAGATACAAAACCAAAGGTGGAAGCGCGCGATACCAAAGGGTTGAAAATCGCATTTTACAGCAATGATAGTATTAAAGAAAAATTTGAATACTATAAACGAGAGGATGCCTCGGTAACAAAAAAGCAAAAGGCTTTCCAATCTGAACTTGAGAAAAGATCAAGAGAGTATGACAATTTTGTTCAGCGAAAAGATCAAGAAGCCCGAAACGGTTTACTTTCCGAAAATGAAATTATGCTTGCGCAACAAAAGGCTCAGCAAATGCAGGCTTCAATAATGCAATATCAGCAAACGCAAGGCGCGAAAATAGAGGAGGAAACAGTTAAGAAATTAGAAGCGATTAACAAAAAAATAGAAGCGTTGGGTAAAAAATATTGTGAATTACATGGTATTGACATTCTGCTTATGCATGGTCAAGGAGGACAATTAAATTATATCACCCCTTCAATGGATGTAACTAACGAATTCATTAATTTTTTGAATGAAAACCAGGATCAAATCGAAAAAGAATTGAAATAAAATGCTCGTTTCCCAACAAAAAAAACAAGAGAATATTGCAGAATATTTGATTTACATGTATCAAATAGAGGATATCATTCGGGCTTTTCAATTTAATATCGATCAAATAATAGATGTTTTTGTCAAACCCAGCTTACCTGATGCTTCATTTCTCAACCAATATCGTACTTGGTACGATGATTTGGCGCGTCAAATGAAATCCCAAAAATGTGATAAGGAAGGTCATATCGATTCGTTGCGTGAAATCGTTTTGGAATTGATTTATTTGCATAACACCTTAATTAGCATAACGAATGATGATAAATACAAGGGACTCGTTGGACAAGCAAAATCATTCTTGGATGAATTTAAGCAAAAGTCGAATATGTTACAACATCATGACGTTGAATTACTTGTGCATGCAATGTATATGAAACTTCAGCTAAAAGTGCGTAAACAAGAAATCAGTCCAGAAACGGAAGAGGCGATGGATAAAATGAGGATTCAGTTGGCTTATCTTTCTAGAGAATACCATCGCATGAAGTCAGGAACTTGGAATTTCAATCCAAATTAATTTTGTTTTTCAAATTTAGGGAATTCATCCATGGATGACATTTTCATCTTTTCATCATCAATATGCCAAAAGGCGTGATCGATTCCGTTCGAGATCCCAATGTATTTGCAACTTAATTGGTTTTGATAATTTAACGCTTGTAGCATAACATTTTCATTCAAAGCAATATGTGGAGCCTTACATTCGATTAGAATTTCAGGAGTGAAAATTTGATTGTAAACAACGATATCCCATCTTTTTTTTAACCCAAAATAATCTAGACTTTTTTCAACTGAAATTCGTTCAATCGCATAGCCTAAATTTTTAGAAAGAAAAGCAATGAAATGCTGTCTAACCCATTCCTCTGGAGTTAAACATATTCTCTTTTTACGCACGAGACAAAGAACATGTATTTCACTTCCCTTGCGAATTAAATTCAACTCGGTTTTAGGTAAATTTAACGGTTGAATGGGGTTCATTACATGCCAGGCAAAATGAGGTTGATGTCCTTGTACTTCAAGTCAAAAACCTTTCCAAGAACTTCATTAGTTAAGATACCCTTGTAAATGTATACGCCGTTTCTAAACCCTTTATGATCTCTGATAAGTTCAACGACTCCTCCTTTGTCTCCCATTTCAAGAATTAGCGGAGAAAGGATGTTCGATAATGCAAACGATGCTGTTCTTGAAACGCGTGATGAAATGTTAGGAACGCAGTAATGAACAACACCATATTTTACAAAAGTTGGGTCACTGTGATTTGTTACTCGTGATGTCTCAAAACACCCGCCTTGGTCGATGCTCACATCAACAACGACCGATCCTTGTTTCATGCTTTCAATCATTTCTTCGTTTACGACGCAGGGAGTTCTACCAATTGGTGATCTTAACGCACCGATGACAACGTCTGCTCTTCTTATTGCCTTCGCTAATACTTTCGGTTGAATGATTGAGGTGAATATACGTGAACCAATATCATTTTGAAGACGACGTAATCGAGATAATGAATTATCGAAAACTTTTACTGATGCACCGAGACCTAAAGCTGCTCGAGTGGCATATTCTCCGACGGTTCCCGCGCCAATAATAACAACCTCTGTTGGTTGAACACCGGCAACCCCTCCAAGCATCATTCCCTTTCCAGAGGAAAAAGATGATAAAAGTTCTCCTGCAACTAGTATACTGGTTGTCCCTGCTATTTCTCCTAAAGTTCGAACAATTGAAAAGACGCCCTCTTCATCACGTACATAATCCCACGCAATTGCGGTGATTTTTTTTGAAATCAGTTTCTGAAGAATTTCTTTTGGTTGTGTTGCGATTTGCAGCGCTGAAATGAAGGTTTGACCACCTATCATCAAGTCAACTTCTTCTTCTGAAGGGGGTGCAACTTTAAGAATAATGTCACACGAATAAATTTCTTTTCGATCGTGGCATATTTCTGCACCTGCTTCACTGAAGTCATTATCTGAGAAGTTTGAACCTTCACCTGCTTTTGTCTCAATCCGAACATGATGCCCATTGGCAACAAGCAGAGATACTGCCTCAGGAACTAATGCGACTCGACGCTCTTGAAACGAGGTCTCTTTTGGGATTCCAATAAAAAGGTTTCCTTTTTTTCGTCTGACTTCCAACATTTCCTCTTTTGGCATCAAACTGCCTTGGGCGATCAACGATTTTAATAATTCAGGATCCGTAATCATAATTCAAAGCTTATTTGTCTTGTAAAATCATCATTATTACGAATATACACCCAAATTACGTCATTTGGAAGTAATGGCTCAATTTTTTCAGCCCATTCAATAAATATGTAACTTTTCTCTTCTAGAATTTCTTCTAATCCGATATCAATAGCTTCTTCGATTGACTTGATGCGATAACAATCCATGTG
>JBILIY010000375.1:0-7165 GCA_044368815.1 Crocinitomicaceae bacterium | reverse complement strand
ATGGGATACGTGTCACCATAACTTGGATAGAGCAAATCAAAAACTTCTTTTGAAAAATAAAGCCAACTATTCTTATCAAATTCGGAAGCGTGTTTTTTACCAATATCCTTTTGAAAATCTCGCTGCCACTTGGTTATCACTTGATGGTAGGGCTCAGCCGCAGGAGGGAAATAATAAGGTTCATCGATGGCTTGCTCGTGAAAGTCAACGTGCACATGTGGAAGCCAGTTGTTATATTTTACCAATCGCTGTTGCGTTTCAATTTGGGTCATCCAAGCCCAATCTCTGTTCAAATCGAATAAATAGTGATTCGGTCTTCCGCTTGGCCAAGGTTCGTTATGTTCGGCGCTGAACTTTTGTGAATCAGGAATTCGGTTTCCGTATTGATAATAAAAATTGACATAGCGCTCACGCCCATCTGGATTTAAACAAGGATCCATGATAACAACCGTATTTTTGAGCAATTCCTTTTTATCCGTTAAGAGTCGAAAAGCCGTTTCCATCGCGGCCTCTGTGCCTGAAGATTCATTTCCGTGAACGTTGTAACTCAACCAAACAATTGCCACGTTTTCATTCTTATCCAAATTCACATGATTCGTTCGGATTTGCTCCAGCTTTTGAAGATTTTCAGAAGTTCCAATGTAGGCAAGAATCAAATCACGATTTTCATAGGTCTCGCCGTATTTTTCAACTTTCAGATTTGCAGGGAATGTCTTTTCCAACGCTTGAAAATAACTCACAACCTCGTGATGACGCGTAAATTTCTGTCCAATTTCATAACCAAGGAATTCTTTCGGTGAAAATTGACTAAAGACAATTGAACTGAAAAGTGAGAATAAAACAACAAACAAGATTTTTGACTTCATATGAACCGATTGAAACTCAAATATAGGAATAAAGTCCGCTAGTTCTTTTTGTCAAATGAAAGGAGGTTTAACGAATAGATTTTTTTTAAACAAAAAAGACTGCCATTCACGACAGTCTTCTGCTTAATAAATTAAATTTTTAATTATTTCGCTGCATGATATTTCGCTGCTACGACATTCCAATCAACAACGTTGAAGAATGCAGAAATATAATCCGGACGGCGATTTTGATAGTGCAAATAATAAGCATGTTCCCAAACATCCAACGCTAAAATAGGCGTTCCTTCACAACCCTCACCCATCAATGGATTGTCTTGATTGGCTGTAGAGCAAATTTCTAATTTTCCATCTGTAACACAAAGCCAAGCCCAACCTGATCCAAAACGAGTGACTCCAGCCTTAGCAAAATGATCTTTGAATGTTTCGAAGTCACCGAAAGCTTCATTGATAGCTGTTGCCAATTCCCCAGTTGGAGCTCCGCCACCGTTTGGACTCATAATTTCCCAAAACAAGTTGTGATTCCAGTAGCCACCACCATTGTTACGAACTGCAGGCTTGTCCTTGCAAACTTTTAAAATTTCTTCGATTGTTTTACCTTCCAACTCCGATCCTGCAATGGCATTATTAAGATTCGTAATATACGCTTGGTGGTGTTTTGAATAATGGATTTCCATTGTTCGAGCGTCTATATATGGCTCTAATGCATCGTATGCATAAGCCAATTTTGGTAATTCAAATGCCATAATTATTTTTTTAAGTGATTATTATTTTGATTGATCCAAAATTAGGAAAAAACAAAATCGAAAAGCTGTTAATTTATTTAAATTATATGGTGGTGATTTTTTTTAGTAGTGGTGTTCTTTTTAGCATTGCCTGTCCACTCGACCACTTTTCCTTTAATTTTGAATCAGAGAATACTTAAGATTAAACACTTCCCCTAGCCTTCAACTCGAGATATTTGTTGATTACTCCCGCTGATAATTCTTCAGGTGAGGTGAGAATTGTTTGAATTCCGTATTGCTTTAATTCTCGTGCCATTCGAGCTTTCGTAGTAATCATTCGTTCGGCTATGATACCCGTATAAAGTTGATTCAATGACAATGGATTCGAATAGGCTAAATCTTTTAATTCCGAATTTTGGAAGAATACAAGTATTAACAAATGCTTTTTATTGATTTGTTGTAGATAAGGCAGTGCTCGCCTCATTGCGAATTCGTTTTCAAAATTGCTAAATAGCAAAAGCATCGAACGCGTTTTTATTTTTTGACGAATGGTCGTTTGAAGCAACTCAAAATTGGCGTCACGAAACTTGGTCTTTTGATTATAAAGCGCTTCCATAACCATCCGCATCTGTCCGCTATTGCTATCCGCAGGAATTTGAGTCCCAATTTTATCTGAAAAAGTAAAAATTCCGAATTTATCTCCCTTTAACAAACAGATATTGGCAAAAACCAAGGTTGAATTGATCGAATAATCGAGGATGTTCAATCCTTCAAATTCCAATTGCATCGTGCGGCTTTTATCGATTATACAATATACGTGCTGCGACTTTTCTTCTTGGAATTGATTGACCATTAATTCCATTCTTCGGCTAGTGGCTTTCCAGTTTACCGTTTTTAACTCGTCACCTTGCACGTAGTTTCGAATTTGCTCAAATTCTTTTGCATTTCCAAGTCGCCGAATACGCTTTATTCCAGTCGCTGTTTTTTGTTGCTGAAACACGAGTAATTCATACTTTTTCATTTGTAAAACAGACGGGTATACTTGAAAAGAATCACTAGTAGGATAAATAATTCTTCGTTCAGCCAAACCAATAAATGTTTTCAAGAAAAGAAAAGCATCGTTAAAACTATAAATCCCCCTTTTCTTGGGAATCACGTTGTACTTTAATTCAATCGTAGAACCTCCAGATAGGATTCCATGAAATTGCTTTGATCGTTCTTGCTGAAAATCTGGAAAACCTTCATTTAACTCATAAAAAAGTTGAAAACCGGATTTATTTTCGATTGATATTTTAACGGGATTCTCATCTCCCAAATTCAATCGTTCACTGAAATTCCTTTTGAAAATAGGCTTTTTGCCGATTGTAATTAAAAGCAAAAGGTCAAGTACAACTAGAATTGATAACGCAAACAACAATAATGTCCCGATCCATTCCATTGCAGATATTACAAAACCACAGGCATAACAAATGACTGCTGTTGTGAACAACCAGAAAAATCGACGGGTAAATAAAAGATTGCTTGCGAGGGTCATTCTTATCTTGGAACTTCGATTGATTCAACGATTTCCTTAATTATTTCTTCTGAAGAAAATCCTTCCATTTCGGCTTCAGGTGTCAATATCAAACGGTGATTGAGTACCGGTATCGTTACAAAACGAATGTCCTCAGGCGTAACAAAATCCCTTCCACGAATGACGGCAATCGCTTTGGAGGCGCGCAACATCGATAAAGAAGCACGCGGAGATCCACCTAAGAATAATTTACCATGGCTTCTTGTTTTATGGGTAATTGCTGCAATATATTTAATTAATTGTTCCTCCACGATGATGTCTTCCATAACCGTATGAATTTTATATAATTCTGCAGTCGTGAAAACGTGATTTACTGCTTCGATGTTAGCTGAACCAACTGTTTTCTTGTACCTTCTTAAAATATCCTCTTCTTGCTCTAAATTCGGATAGCCAATTTTAACTTTGAAAAGAAAACGATCCAATTGTGCCTCAGGCAGATTGTACGTGCCCTCTTGCTCCACAGGGTTTTGCGTCGCGACTACAAGAAACGGAAACTCCATTGGATAGACATTTCCATCGTATGTAATTTGACGTTCTTCCATAACTTCGAAAAGTGCCGCTTGCGTCTTTGCCGGTGCACGATTGATCTCATCGATTAGAACTATATTTGAGAAAATCGGTCCTTTTTTAAAGTAAAATGAAGAATCTTTCATATTAAAAACACTCGTTCCAATTACATCCGAAGGCATCAAATCTGGTGTAAATTGAATCCTTGAAAAATCAACATTCAATGTTCTTGAAAGCACCTTCGATGCCAATGTCTTCGCGACACCTGGTACACCTTCCAACAAAATGTGACCATTTGCGAAAATACCCGCAATCAAAAGTTCAACTGTCTCGTGCTGACCAATGATAAACCGAGCCAATTCTTCACGAACTTGATTGACTTTGTCTGCAACCCAAATTAAATCTTGGTTTTCACGCTCCAATCCGAAAGAACTGTCATTGGAAGGCACATTTTGATTATCAGAATCCATTGGATTTTCCGTGTTTTCTAAATTTTCTGTCATAGATTTTTAGTTTGTTGAATAAATCGTTTTAAAACTGCGTGGTCATTTTTCATAACATCCCAGTTAGCTATTTTAATTTCTTTTTGATTGATCTTCAGTCCTATAAAATTCTTTTCAAAATTAATCTTGATGTTGTCTGAGGTTTTAATTCGTCGTCCCAATTGATTGAAATACAAAATTTCCGTTTGATTGATTTTAAAATGAGGAACAAGCGTCCGAACGATTCCCAAAGCCAAAGTTAAAAACCCAACCATCCAAAAAACAACCCCTACTCCATTTGAATTAACGAGCAAGGAAAGGCCAAAGAAAGTTAATGTCAATCCGCTCATCATTATTAAAGTGCTAATCCAAATGTTTCTATTGACTTCAAATTCTTGTCTTATAATTGATTCTTCACGACCAATTATTCCGCAATGACGATAAAAATCGTGTTGCATTTTACTAATTTGTTGAACGTAGTCATTTCCAATCGCTTGATTTTCATAGCGCAATTCTTTCAATAACTTTTGAATTTTCTCAAGCGGATAACCCGTTTTTTCGGTCAACAAATTCAAGGTATCACCCTCAATATTTCTTTGTAAATCAACATAATAATACCTCAAAACTGTATCATAAAAATTCTTACGTTGAATTTGAAGCACGCTATATGGATATTGTTTATTCAAGAAAATTGAGGCAATCGTTTCAACAAACGTTTTTGTTATGCCTTGCTGCTTTTGAATAATAGGAATGATGGCTCGACGGCGTTTAGAACGAAAGATAACGAACAGAATTGCACCGAATAGAACAAGTACCATTGTGTTCAAAAGAATTCTATTTGATAGAATCAAATCCAATAAGTTTTGTTTTGATTCCATCCCATCAAAATCCTCCACCTCGTCATCACTCTTGAAGTGAACTTGGGCTATGGAAACATAATAAATCGGGTCATCTTTTGGGAGCTGGTCGATGATGAAATTCGCGTGTTCAAAACCATCTTTGTGTTTCAATTGATAATTTGTAAAAGGCTCTGGATTAGACTGAAGGAAAATGTCGTTTTCACCTTGTTTCAATCGAACGAATGTGCTTAAACTTTGATGTCGAACCAACTCGTCTAGTTGACCGATATTTGGAATCAAATCTTTATATCCGTTCCAAGCAATGGGAATTGTATCATTTTGATAGCGTCCATAAAATAAGGACTTTTTGCCATCAAATCTGTAGGTAGCGGATTCGTTAAAATGAAATCCCGTTCGATAGGATAAAAAGAGCGTATCCGTTATATTTGAACCCAGCTCATTCGAGGAGAAAAGTACCGTACTTCCTTTGGCGCATTTATCGAGAAGTTGTTTTAATTCTTTATCCAACAAACCGATTGAATCACCAATAAAGACAAAAGTTGCGTTTTTATCCTGTCGCAACAAGGAATCAAACTTGTAAGGTGAATTAATGTCATAAATCGGTCGTTTCGGATTTTTAAATTTCACCAATGAGAAAAACAAATAGAGTCCTTTTGGATCTTTGTTCTGAAAATCAAACTTTTTATCCCAATCATACGAGTAATTTTTGGTGCCATTTCCGCCATTTTCACTACCCAATCGCCAAATGAAAACGAGAGCACCCGCCAAAAGAAGAGTCGCTAGCAAAACGATTATTTGCGACTTATTTCTCATTGGAATTCGAGTTAAGGTCGTTTAACAAGGATTGAAATCGTAATTGAATTTTCTCAAATCGACTTTTATCTAATTCGTATTCACCATACCAAACCAAATCAAAAATTCGGGTGCAATCAGCAAATGAGTTTTTGATGGTTCCTCGCTTCATCTCGAACAAATATTCGTGATTTGTTTTTTCGCGTTTCCACTTTATCAATTCCCGCGCGATTAAAAGTTGAAGGATTAACGTGAAATAAATACGAATGCATTCTCGGTAGTTCTCATTAATTAAGGCATTTTCAAGTCTGATGTCTAGCTCAGATTTTGTAACGATCTCTGGATTCCAATCATCATCGAATTCTTGAATGAACTTTGGATTCGAATTTTGTTTTTTCAACCAAAAATAAAGCCCTGTAATCACTGCCGCAAATAGAAATAGAATAAGAATCGTTTTCCAAGTGGACTGTGAAATTTTCGTCGGATCTGGCGCATCAACATCGATATCTGGCTCATTAATTTCAGGTGGATCAAATTCGGGAGGCTCTGCCATTTCGGTTTTTTTCATTTCCTTCTTGGAATTCTTTCCAGAACCTTTACGGCTCCTTTTAATGTGCTCCTCAAAATCCTGACTACTTACTTCTTCATCCGAAACAGCTTCATCTTCCGAAACATAATGTGGCGCATTACTCCACCAATCGCGAGGTTCTTTTTTGTTTGGATCTTTTCCGAATTCTATTTCACGCTGCGTTTTATTCCATCTTTTTTCAAGGTCAGAACTGTTTTGTGCCTTCAATTTTAAAAGCGAAAAACAAAAAAAGATTGCTATGTAAAATCTAATCCTCAACTTCCGTTTCTTTAAAACGATTCCTTTTTCCGAAATTCTTAAATTCTTTGTATAATGATTTGGCAGTTTTTATTTCTTGCATATTTGAAAACAGGAAGCACGTTGAAATGGTATACAATGGAATAGCCATCATCAATACAACGACATAAATGGTTTGTCTGAGAATATTTGCCCAAAAAACTCCGTTTAAACCATAACTTGAGGTGATTTTCTCAATGAATTCAGCAAGCAAATCCAAAATATCAGGAAATAACTCTACACCTCGGTATTCGTTCTGAAGACTTCCTATAAAGGCGATTGGCTGAGTAAATACCGCCAAAATCGATAATATGACGATGAAAGTAAGCAAAGAAACGATGTAACTTGAACCGCTATATTTGAAGCCGTTTTTGATGTTGGTTCTCCAATTATCAGTTCCTAAACTAACTGACGGCAACACAAGCAGAAACAAAGGAAATAAGACTAGTAGTGGAAGAGAAATATACCAAGGTAAAATAAAAAGCAACAAACATGGAA